>SDWL01000251.1 GCA_004195315.1 Lutibacter sp. | reverse complement strand
AGATGTGTATAAGAGACAGATTAATAGCAAAACAAAAATGGTTAAAATTGAATGTAGAGATCATAGTTATGTTGATGGTGATAGAATTAAAATTTATTTAAACGAAAAAGTTATAAGTTCAAATATTGGATTAAAAGGGAATTACTATGTAATCTATGTTAATTTAGAACAAGGTTATAATAGAATTGATTTTCAAGCTTTAAATCAAGGTTTGTCAGGTCCTAATACTGCAGAATTGAATGTTTATGATGATAAAGGAAATTTAATTTCAGCCAAAGAATGGAATCTTCCAACGGGTTCAACTGCTACATTAGGTATTATTAAAAACTAAATTTATTTTATGATTCTAGCAGCTTCAGGAATTATACTTCAAGATAAAAAAATATTGTTACTTCAACGCTCAAATTATACTGAAAATTACCCTGATTTTTGGGGTTGCCCAGGGGGAAGAGCTGAAAAAGGTGAAACCGCCGAGCAAAATGTAATAAGAGAAGTAAAAGAAGAATGTAATTTAAACTTCTCTCCTACTTCAATTTTAAAAACGGGTATTTGGCAAAATCGAAACTATTATCGTTTTTTAGGAAATTGGGATGGTGAAATAAAAATTCAAGAGTTTGAAGTTTTGGATTATAATTGGTTTTCATATAGTGAAGCCATAAAACTAAAATTATCCTTCGATTATAAAGAAGTTATAGAATTACTTTATAAAAGCCATCTGCTATAACAAAATAAGAATCAGTATTTTACATTTTAACAAATTATTAGTAATTTAAAACTATTGTAAATGTAACTTTAAAGTTTTAGTGTCGTCTTTTAATAAAACTATAACTAACCAAAAAAAAAAATTATTAAAACTATCCATTCTCATATTGTACCAAAAGGAATAGAAAACATACGCTTACAAGAGTATGCTCCAACAATTTTTTATTCATTTATTCCTTCTAATGCAGGTGTAAAAAAAGCAATCAAAAGAGGACAAATTATTGCAAATGGTAAAATTGCTCAAACTGGAACTTGGGTGCAAGATGGTTTTATATTGGAACTTCTTGAAAAACCACAAACACAACCCAAAATTTTTGAATGTTCTTTAGATGTAGTTTATGAAGATGAAGAAATGGCTGTTATAAATAAACCTGCTGGCTTATCGGTAAACGGAAATACGTACAAAACTATTTACAATGCATTACCTTTTAATTTAAAAAAAAGTAGCTTAAAAGATAATTTACCTTGGCCAACACCAGTGCATAGATTAGACAATCAAACTTCTGGATTGTTGCTAATAGCCAAAACAAAAACAGCTCAAATTGAATTGGGAAATCAATTTAGCAATAAAACAATACAAAAAAAATACTGTACACTCGTAATTGGAAAAGTTCATACCAATCAAACTATAAACTCTCCCATTGAAGATAAAGAAGCTGAAACAAGTTTTGAAATTATGAAAGTAGTAAACTCTTTAAAATATGAAAATTTAAGTTGTTTAAAAGTCTTTCCAAAAACAGGTAGAACACATCAAATTCGTATTCATTTAGCATCTGTAGGACATCCGATTTTAGGAGATAAATTGTATGGAAATAAAGAAACCCTTCACAAAGGTAAAGGGCTTTTTTTATGTGCTACTGAAATAAAATTTTTACATCCAAAAACTTTTGAAATTATTGAATTAAAAATTGACATTCCTCAAAAATTCAACTCCATGCTTGTTCGTGAAAAAAGACGTTGGAATACTTACAATAGCTAGTTTATTTATTCAAACATAAACTATTGCTATTTTTATGTAAATACAAAACTATATACCCATCTACTTAAACCAATTAAAACCAATATTATACCTTCTCCCCTTGAAATTCGCCATCCTTTACGCATAAAAATAATTACTAAAACTACCATAGCCACTAGTAAAAGTAAGTTTGAACGAGCACCAATATCTACAGACAAATCGCTCATAATTGCGGCTATTCCTAAAACCCCAAACGTATTAAAAATATCACTCCCAATAAGGCTTCCTACAGAAATTCCATAATGCCCGCGAAGTGCTGCAGTTATTGCTGTTGCTAATTCTGGTGCTGAAGTTCCAGCAGCAACTATAGTAGCTCCTATTACCCAGTCAGAAACACCCATAACTTTGGCAAGACTAGATGCTGAGTTTACCAAAAAATGTGAACTACCAATTACTAAAGCAAAACTAATAATTAAAAGTAATGGATCGTACCAGTTATATTTTCCAGTAGGCTCATCATGTTCAATTGGCTCTTTATTAAAATATAAATACCCTAGATAAACAAATAGTAATGTAAATAATATAATTCCTTCTATACGGCTTAATGTTAAATCCCATAAAAAGAAAGTTAGAATTATAGTTCCCATGAGTAGAAACCCACCATCTCTAAACGTAACTTTTTTATTTGTTGAAAGGCTTTTAATAATTGCTGTACCACCCAATATAAATCCAAGATTAAATATATTTGAGCCTACTATGTTCCCAACAGAAATATCTGTTAGCCCCCTAAAAGAAGACATAATAGTGACGGCAAATTCTGGAGCTGAAGTCCCCATTGCCACAACTGTTAATCCAATTATTAATTGAGATATTTTAAATTTTTTAGCAATTCTAACAGATGAATCTACTAATAAAATTGCTCCTTTTGAAACTACAATAATGCTTATAATAACAATTAAAATATCTTTTAAAACGTCTATATTCATTTATAATTCTACTTGTATAATTTGGAATTTCTATTTGAAAATATCATTCAAAACTTTAGCTAATCGAATTCCTCCTTTTTGTAATTGAGTACGTGCCATTCCAAAGTTATCATACATATATTTATAGCCTAATTTTTCACCAATTTCTGCGGAGGCATAAGCTTTCATAGTTAATGTTCGAGTTTCATTTGCCCAATCCACCGTAGTTCCATTTTGTAAAAACTTTACTTGTTCTTTAGATATTTTATCTGTATTTCCAGCAAGTTCAGTAAATGTCATTTTAAAATGATTGATCATCTCAGAATCCCAAACTCTATGTAAGTTTGTACCTTTATTAAACCATTGTACTTGAACATCATTTCCTCCTTTGTCTTCTTTTCTGCCAATATGCATTGGTTGATGTAGATCTCCAATTAAATGAACCAACATTTTTAAATGAAATACTTTGTCTTCTTTAGTAGAGTTTACATCTAAAATAATTTCTTTACATTTCTCAATTCCAGTAACCATATCTCCTTTCGGATTCTTTTCAGAATCTTCATATTTTACACCAAAAGGCATATTTACATAATGCCATGTGTAAAATTCATTATAACGTTTGTCAGATTTTATATCATCTCCAAAAGTTGAAACTAACGACAGACTTTGCCCATTTAATAATTCTGAAATTTCACGTTTGGTTTTTCCATTTAAATAGTCTTCTGCAATTTTTCCAATTGTTCTATGACCTGTAGCACCCCAATCTGAAGAACTTGCATTTAAACTAGAAAATGTAATTAAAAAAGCGACTAAAATATAGATTGATTTTACTGATTTCATAAATTATTATTTTTTAGCTAAGATAAAATAAAGTTTTATAAATTCATATGGAAAGAAAAAAATCTAACTTTATATTTGTTATTTTATTTTAATATCAAAAAA
>SDWL01000016.1 GCA_004195315.1 Lutibacter sp. | reverse complement strand
AGATGTGTATAAGAGACAGCTGCAATAAAATGTGAAAAACTACCTAACAATACAAAAATATGAAAAATAGCATGGTTGTATTTTAACTTTTTAATACTGTATAAAAGAGCGCCTAAGGTGTAGAAAATTCCACCAGCTAATAACCACATTAAACCTTCAAAAGGTAAATTATGAACTAGTGGTTTTATTGCAAAAATTACTACCCAACCCATAAGAACATATGCAAAAGTTGATATTTTATCATATTTTCCAATAAAAAAAAGTTTAAGTATAATTCCTGTAATAGCCAATCCCCAAGAAACTCCAAAAATGGTCCACCCAACCCAACCATTTAAAACTACCAAAGTAAAAGGTGTATAAGTACCTGCAATTAAAACATAAATAGCAGAATGATCAAAAATATTTAACCGATGTCTTAATTTTGGCGATTGTACATAATGATAAAATGTTGAAGCAGAATACAATACAATTAAACTTGATCCATAAATAGTAAAACTTACAATATGCCAAGCGCTACCATAAATGCTGGAATAAACTACCAATAAAACAAATGCTACAATACTTAAAACCAACCCAACGGCGTGTGAAATCACATTGAATTTTTCTTCTTTTGGCTCGTAATATGTAATATCTTTTTTTTCCATGATTAGTTAAACGAGAAATATATTAGTTAAGTACTTATTTGCTGAAGTTTTAAATCTGTACTTAATTCATTATAAATAATATCAAAAGTTTGCTTTTTTATAGAATTTTTATCTTTTAAGATGAGTCCTTCTGTTTTAATAAAAGGGTGAACTTTTACACGTAATTTACCTGGGCTTCCACTAAAAAAAGTATAAGAAAATCTTTCTTTACAATCATAAAAAGTCATTGGAATAATTGATATTTGATGCTCAATTGCTAAACGAAAAGCTCCATTTTTAAAATCACTTAATACAACGCTTTCATCATCTGGGACTAAACCTTCAGGGAAAATACATATACTTAAACCCATATTTAATTTTCGCTGAGCTTGATCATATACTTCTTTACGGCTTTTTGTATTACCTCTATCAACCACAATACTTGTACGTTTAAAAACAAAACCAAATAAAGGTATTTTAGTAAGTTCCACTTTTCCTACAAATACTGCAGGGTTTTTCATAACTGCCAACATTAACATAATATCAATCATTGAAGTATGGTTTGCTGAATACATATAGCTTTTCCCTTTTACAATTTTCTGTTCATATTTAACTTCTTTATAAAAACCCATTACAAAAAGTATTGTTTTTGCCCATGCAATTGCAACTTTAAAAAATTTAGTATAATATTTTTCTCTAGAAATAAGAACTATTAAAATAGGAAATGCAAAAAAAATGGTGAAAAACACCCAACCATAAAACCAAGCGCGCCAAATGATGTGAAAAATATTTTTAGAAATTTTCATATGTTGACATTTTATTTTTGAGAAGAAACATTTGAAGTTCACTATTCATCATTCTTTTATAATTCAAAACTTGGCATGCTTGTTTCATAACTGCCAAAAATAGTAATTTTAATTCTATTGTTAATTTCTTTTTGAAATATGTATTTTTGCTTCAAAATTTCATACAAATGTCAAGAATTTTAACTGGTGTTCAAAGTACAGGAACACCCCACTTAGGAAACTTATTAGGCGCTATTATTCCAGCAATTAAAATGGCAAACGATCCAAAAAATGAATCGTTTTTATTTATTGCTGATTTACATTCTCTTACACAAATAAAAAATGGTAAAGAATTACGCGAAAACACGTATAGCACTGCTGCAACTTGGCTTGCTTTTGGGCTAGATGTAAACAAAACTGTTTTTTACAGACAAAGTGATATTCCAGAAGTAACTGAACTGTCTTGGTATTTAAGTTGTTTTTTCCCGTTCCAACGATTAACATTAGCACATAGTTTTAAGGACAAGGCTGATAGATTAGAAGATGTAAATGCTGGATTATTTGCATATCCAATGTTAATGGCTGCTGATATTTTATTATATGATGCTGAAATTGTTCCTGTAGGAAAAGATCAATTACAACATTTAGAAATTTCTAGAGATGTTGCCAACAGGTTTAACCACCAAATGGGCGATACGTTGGTACCGCCAGAAGCAAAAATACAAGAAGGAACAATGTGGGTTCCTGGTACTGACGGTGGAAAAATGAGTAAATCTAGCGGAAATATTATTAATTTGTTTTTATCAGACAAGCAATTGCGTAAACAAATAATGAAAATTCAAACGGATTCTACGCCTTTAGAAGAACCTAAAAACCCTGATACGTGTAATTTATTCGCTTTGTATAAATTATTAGCTTCTGATGAGCTAATTGCTGAAATGAGAGCTAATTATGAAGGTGGAAATTATGGTTACGGACACGGAAAACAAGCTTTTTATGAATTGTTAGTTGATAAGTTTTCAAAAGAAAGAGCTCTTTATAACTACTATATGGAGAATTTAGATGAAGTTGACAAAGCTTTGGCTATTGGAGCAGAAAAAGCAAAAGTTGTTGCTTCTGATGTTTTAAAAAGAGTTAGAGAGAAACTAGGGTATTAATTTCCATTAAGAATATAATTTAAACCGTTAAACTGATAATAATTTAGTTTAACGGTTTTTCTGTCTTTATGAATGAAATAAAACAATATTGAATATATTTATACTAATTTTTAACAAACCAAAAACGTGAATAAAGACATTCCAAAATATGATTTCAAACAAGGGCTTCCACAAGAGTTTGAAATACTTAATATGATGGAACTTTATAAGGATTTTCAAGAAGACTTAACTTCACCACACAGAGCAGAATTTTATCAAATTCTTTGGTTTAAAAAAGGAAATCCAACACATTTTGTTGATTTTAATCCTATAAAAATTATCCCAAATACCGTTTTATTTATAAATAAAAATAGTGTTCAACAATTTGATAACAAAGTAGATTTTGATGGTGAAATTATCTTATTTACTGATAACTTTTTCTGCAAAGATAAAAACGATACTAAATTTCTAAAAAGCACAATTTTATTTAATGATTTATTTACTATTTCAACTGTACTTATCTCGAACCTATCTTCTTTTTTCAATGACTTTATAAAGTTTGTAGAAACTGAATTAAAAAACAAAAAAGACCAATACCAATCAGATATCCTTCGAAATAATTTAAAAAATGTATTGTTGCTTTCTGAAAGAGAAAGAAGAAAACAAGATTTATAGAGGTAAAAAAAGGAGCTGATTTAGATTATGTAATGCTGTTTAAAGACTTGTTAGAAAACCAATTTCAACAAGAAAAGTTAGTTATTAACTATGCAAATCAAATGCATATTACTAAAAAGAGATTGAACATTGCAACTTCAAAAATTTTGGGTAAAACACCAAAACAATTGATTGATGCTAGAGTTATGTAGAAGCTAAACGACTTTTAGCTCACTCTTCTGAAACTGTGAAAGAAATTAGCTTTATCCTAGGTTTTGAGGAACCAACCAACTTTATCAAGTATTTCGGAAAACACTACAATACCACTCCATTAGAATTTAGGGAAAGTTTTTCTCACTAAAATTAATTTTGGCACAAATTTACCATCCAAAGGACTTTTTGTATCGCCTTTCTACCTTTATATCTCTGCACCTTTGCATCATTAATTAATCAAATAAAAAATGACAAAGACAATACTAAGCACAGTGATAGTTTTAAGTATCAATTTAACAGCTTGCAACGGACAAAAAAGTAAAAATTCAGAAAATAGTATGGAAATTTCAAACAAAGAAAAAGTAGTCGCTTTATTAAAAAGTATTGAGACAGGTGATCAAGAACCAATAAGTTATATTAACCTAAACAAATACATACAACACAACTTAGGTGTTGCAGATGGGCTTGCAGGCTTTGGAGCCGTATTGCAACAACTTCCTCTAAATTCAGCAAAAGTGAATACAGTTCGTGCTTTTCAAGATGGAGATTTTGTTTTCACGCAAACAGATTATAACTTCTTTGGACCTAAAATTGGTTTCGATATATTTAGGTTTGAAGAAGGAAAAATTGTAGAACATTGGGCCAATTTACAGGAAACACCTGCAAATCCGAACCCAAGTAATCATACAATGATTGATGGTGCTATTGAAATTAAAGATTTAGATAAAACTGAAGAAAATAAAACCATAGTTAAAAACTTTGTAACTGATATTTTAGTAAATGGAGATATGGATAAATTAGCGGGTTATTTTGATGGAGATAACTATATACAACACAATCCGCAAATTGCTGATGGTCTTTCAGGGTTAGGTAAAGCTTTAGAGTATATGGATTCTCAAGGTGTAACGATGAAATATGACAAGATACACAATGTTTTAGGTGAAGGGAATTTTGTTTTGGTGATTAGTGAAGGATCTTTTACTAAAAATCATACTTCTTTCTATGATTTATTTAGAGTTAAAAATGGAAAAATAGCCGAACATTGGGATGTAATGGAAACTATTGCAGCAAAAGAGGATTGGAAAAATGAAAATGGTAAATTTTAATAAAGTGTTACTACTATTAGAATGGTGTAACACTTTAAATGGAGGGCTTTTAATAGTTAAACATAAGTATTTTAATAACGATTTGAATTTTTATTCAAATCGTTATTTTTTATGTTATTATATCAAATTTCTGCGTTAAGGATAGAATACTTCGGTTTGACTCAGTACAGGCTTATGTTCGAACTCTTTTTAGTTGATTTTCACAATGAAAAAACACGTAGTGATAGTCCGAACCATAGGGTAACACCCAAAATATTGATTAAATTATTGAACAATTTAAACGTTAAGTTAAGCTTATCTTTTTAATACTGCGTATATGTGTGAACACTTGTATTTGCAACTGGTAAATAATTTACCCCAAACCAACATACTAATAAAACAACAAATGCCAACGCCAAAATAGTAAGTGCTTGTTTAGATTTATGGATATGAAAATGACGGTAATGAATATAAATTAAATAGCCCATCCAGGTTAAAAATGCCCAAACTTCTTTTGGATCCCAAGTCCAGTAATGTCCCCAAGCTTCTTTTGCCCAAAGTGCGCCAAATAATAAACCAAGTGTTAAAAAAGCAAAACCTATGTAAACTAAATTATCAGCTAATTTTAAGGTTTCTAAATCGAAATTACCTTTGTAACTGTCATACCATCCTTTTACGGCTACAATACTTGAAGCTGCCAATACTGCATAAGAAAACAAATACACCAAAACATGTGGAATAAACCATGGGCTTTGCAACGCCGGCATTAATGTTTTTGAATAAGTTTCTGGGTGCAAGTAATTTATAGCTAAAAACATCCCTGCCATTATAATACTATAGGCTAAAAACCATTTGTATTTCCAACGAATATACGTTACAAAACCAACTAATGGCAAAAATGCAGCATACCATAATCGTGTTTCTCCCAATGTTCTCATAGGTGGACGGTCTAATTCTATCCATAATTTTAAAACAAAAAGAATTAATACGGCCCAACCAGCAACAAATAATAAATTTGCTATTTTTAAAACAGCCTCTTTTTTATATGAAATCAACAAAAATACTAAACCAAAAATCCAAAGAATTACAACTATTGAACTATATAAAGGAAAATCTATCCAAGTCATTTTATTGATTTTTAGTTATTTTATTTCCCATCCAAAACATATAAAAAGCGCCTGCAATCATCATAAATATACCAATATAAATTACGGGTAACCAAGGGTCTCTAACAAGCTCTAAAACGCTTAAATTAGACCATTTACCCATTTTATCATCGTAGCTAAGCTGGTATATTTTCCATCCTTTGTGTTTAAAGGGTTTGTTCACTTCTAAAACGGTGCTAATCCGTTCTCCTTCTTGTGTTAAAATATCAATATCTGAACTGAATTTCTTCACCTCAGGAATAGTCATTACAATTGAATAGTCTTCACTAATTTTAAGAGATTCATAAGGTTGGCTAAAACTACCGCTACTAATCCAATTATTTATTATAGAATCTGTTTCTATATTTCTAACCGAAATAAATGCAGAAGGTGGTGAACCTAATTCATTTACTGGATGGTACCTATCACCTAACCTTGCTGATGTAGCTAAAAATTCATTAACTTTTATTTCAAAATTTTTAATATAATACGTTTCATCTTTTTCAACCAAATACAAGTTTTTACCATCATTTTCGGCAATAGATCCTGTTTTATTGTCAATTAATGCCAATTTTGGATTGTATTCATCTATCACAAAATCTTTTAAGTAAAATGCAAAAGGGAGTTCAATCTCTTGTTTTTGTGAATTAGTGGCTATCCAACTAGGTTTACCTTCATATGTATTTACAGATAGTCGTTGTAAATCTCCTGTTCCTAAAATTCCAGCAATTAGTGCTAAAAACAATCCTAAATGGTTTAAAATAAATCCAAAGTTAGACCATTTGAATTGTAATATTCTTTTAATGGAAATTAAACCCAAACAGGTTAAAAATTGAAAGAGAATTAATAAAAAAGCCCAATTACTCGTAATTTTATTCAAGCCTAAATTATTAATGATGTTACTTTCTGACGATACTTGAGGGATAATCCCCATAATCATTACCATAAATGTAACTAATGTAATACTTGAAATAGATGCTGGTACTTTTGTTAACCATTTAATTATTTGACTTGTTGAAAACCATTTATATAATACAAATAGTGTAAGCACATACCCAATTAAAAAATACAAATTAAAAGGATACGATAACGTAAATGTATTGCTGGTTGAAACAAAAACTTCTAAAAAGAAACCTGTAACAATCAATCCAAATCCGATAAAAAAAGATTCAACGTAACCCCAGGGATTTTCCCAAAGCTTACGCTGAACATTTAAATGATTTTCACTCATAAGAGGTAAAATATATAATATTAAAGTTTTGAGTAGTTAGTTTTGAGAAAAAATTCTCAAAACCAACTACTCACTGCTAATTTCCATTGTTAATATGTAGCTTCTCTCTTTTCAGCTGCTTCTTTCCATTTAGGTAGTAGCTCCTTTTTGAATTTTTCCTTTTCAGCTTCTAATTTCTCCATTGGTAAACCAATAAACTTTTGAGCAGCTGCTTTTGTTTCAATACCTGGATAAGGAACTTCATCATTAAAACCTAAAGTCATTAATAATCTCGACAATTTAATTCTAGTTTCTTGAGTAATGTCAATACCTCTAGCAATAACTCTACCTGTTTCAACTGGTGCATGAAAAGAACCTCCATGAGATGCCGCGGCATAATCCCAACGCCATTGTCCTATACGAATACCGTGTAAAATATCTTTCATCTGCGCTTCTGTAGCACCTAATTCCCAACATTTTCCAGCTTCAACATGTGCTCTAACTAACAACTCTTCCAATTTATCTCTGTTATGAATAATACGGTCTTGATTATCATATACATTTTTAATCAATTCGTCTTTTTCTTCACGGTGACAAACTTGACAAGAATTAGCAACATTGTTTAAAGGAGATTGAATATGATGATCGGTAAACTTTTGACCACCTTCAGTTTTGTAAGGCATATGACAATCTGAACAGGAAACACCTCTTTGCCCATGAATACCCATTTTAAATACTTCGTATCCTGGGTGCTGTGCTTTTAACATTGGCGCTTTACTAATTTTATGTATCCAGTCAACGTGACCAACATTATCGTAATATTTCTCCATGTCTTCAACTGTTTGTCCTTCATCCCAAGGGAAAACTAAGTAGGGAACCCCTTTACTGTCAGGAAGGTTTTTGTTAAAATAATATTCAGAGTGACATTGTGCACAAACTAAAGAACGCATTTCATTATGAGAAGCTTTCGTAATGTCATTTCCTTGTCGAGCAAAAGCTTCTATTAATGCAGGTTGAGTAATGGTTAAATTCATTGATTTTTCATCATGACAATTTGCGCAACCAATAGGGTTTACAACTTGCTCGCCTTTACTTGCCCATTTACCACTATAATATTCATTTACACCAATTTCATTAATTAAACGAGGTACATCTGGTGATTTACAAGTCCAACATGTTGATGGCATTGGTCCATCATCAGGTCCAGTTGGTCCACCTGTTCTTAAAGTATTTGTTAAATCATCAATTGCATGAACGTGACCACGCCCTTGATTGTAATCTTTTGCAAAACCATATCCTGCCCAAAGTACTACCAAACGTGGGTCAACTTCTAACATATCAATCATTGCACTACCATTGTATTTTGAACTAAATGTTGTATCGGCAGTTTTGTAATAAGATTGAAATTCACGAGGAAAATTTTCACCCCAAACTTCATTTCTAGGCTCTAATTTGTTAATCTTTGTCATAGGAGTATAAGCAAATTTAGCTTCCATTTTGCGCTCTGTTATAGATGAAACTAAAAGCCCTAACAAAAATACGACTATTAAAGATGCAAAAAATAGCATCCAGTTTTTCCATGGTTTTCTTGTATTACTCATTTTTTTTATTGTTTTTATTATCTGTTTCTTTTAAAAATTTCTTTAACCAACTTGGAACTGTTTCCTGATGCTCTTCTGGTATTTTACCATAGTAATTTACAGAAGATAAACTTCTCACCTTTCCATGAGGCACTTCTTTGTGGCATTCCCAACAATTTTTAGCTGTTCTATTCTCGATATGATTTTCTACTAAACCACTTAATCTGGCATCGGTAACTTGATCTTGATGACACCTAACACAGTTTTGTTGCACCACCTTAACACCAGCTTCTTTCATTTTAATTACTTCAGGCTCAGTTCTCGTAGTAAAAACATAAGAATGATTGTAACCATCTTTTGCTTTATGAAGGTATTTATTAACAAAATTATCTTGCGGTACATGACAATCATTACAGCTGGCCCATTCTCTATGAGAACTTCTTTGCCAAGTTGTATATTGCGGTGTCATTACGTGGCAATTAGCACAGGTTTTTGGATCGTCTGATAAGTAGGATATAGCCTTAGATTCAATAAGGGCATACAATGATAAACCAACCATAGCACCTATAATAATTATTACAGGTATTCGCCATTCAGGTGGTGGAATTAATTTTTTAAAAATGTTCATAATCTTTAATTAAAGTTCCTTATTTCGAAGAAAATAACGTTGGTTTAATGGTTAGCATTAACCAAGCCCAATTATTTCGATTTCCATCTGAATTATTTTTTATCACTTCTAATCCTTCTGAAGCAAACATTTGAGAATATCCAGCACCAATTATTACATCTTTATTTAATTTGTGTGAGTAAACTAAATCTAATTCAGTACCTAATTGTTTGTCCACACCTTCTGCTATATCTGCCTGTGCTGAGAAGTTATGTACAAAAGCTGTTAAACTAGATTTTTTTCCTAATTTTGTTCCAATTTTAGCATAAATATCAATTAAACCAACACTGTTTCCGTGGTTTCCAACATAGAAATAATCCATAAATCCATTGAATTTATGATTGGTTCCATAGAAAGGGGTAAAAGCGTTGTTTTCAGAAGCATCTCCATTATAATCATTCCCAGATTGTATTTCAAAACCTAAACCAAAGTTAAGATTAGAAGAAGCTTTATATCCTAAATCTAATCCAACTAAATAAGTGCTTAAGTTGTTATCTACAACATCTTTTCCTGTTTGTAAATATGCATTTGCATTTACACTTATAGCTTCTGAAGCTTTAAATTTAAGGTGAGTTCCTAAAGTTTGGCTGTAACGAATTTCTTCAGCAGCAACATTTTGCAAACCATTGTTTAAGAATAAAAAACTTGCTTTAAAATTGCTCCAATCTTTATGAAACCAAGCATATTGCATTGCTTTGTAATTTTTCTCAACTGTATATAAATTTCCAAATAAAGCTTCTTTATCTTGATTGTATGCAACACCAATATCTAATTTGTAATTTTCATTTCCAAATTTGAAGATTGCAGCATCATGGCTACGACCTTGTTGAGCCCAACCAACATTTCCAAACATACGGCTGTCATCATAAATTATTTCCTGACGACCAAGTTTTACAGAAAAATTTGGATTAAATTTTACTTGCCCCCAAGCTTCATGTAAAGCTAAACTACTACCATTATCAGCCAATTGTTTTACATCTCCCCAAACTCTTACATCTTGAAAGCTTAAAAAGAAAGTGTAATCATCTGTAACATACTTAGTGTTTAAACGTGTACGTTGTGATACAAATAAAGCAGCATCTGAGCCATCTTTTGTTAAGTCTTTGTATCCGTCTCTGTATTCTGCTCGTGGTCTTAATTCACCGCTAATTGTTAATTGAGCGTAACTTTGCACCATTAAAAGTGCAAAAACAACTACTAGTAATTTTTTAATTTTCATTTATTTAATTTTGGTTAATTCAATTGTAATAATTGTCACAAAAATATCATAAGAAAAGAAAAGAAAAGATGATTTTTATCAGGTATTAAGATAGTTTTATCTTTTATCAAAATATGGCCTAATAAAAATTAATTTTCACCATCATTTTAATGATGAGATTTAATCAAATAATAAGATTTTAAATTAAAATAAGAAGAAAATTAAGGTGCTGGGTTAGGTTGTAATTCTTGAATTTCATCAATTTTCTGATGTGTTTCTTTTGAAAGTTCCACGTGAATACTATCTATATTTTCTTTCAATTGCTCCATAGTGGTTGCTCCAATAATATTTGAAGTTACAAATGGTTGTTGATTTACAAAAGCCAATGCTAATTGAGCTAGACTTATATTTAGCTCTTGAGCAAAATCAAGATATTTTTGAGTTAAAATATGAGATTGTTTACTATTGTATCTAATATAAGCGGGGAATAATTTTAATCGAGATTTTTCAGGTAAATTTCCATTTAAGTATTTTCCTGTTAACATTCCAAAACCTAAAGGTGAATAAGCTAACAAACCAACATTTTCACGCATAGAAACTTCGGCTAAATTAATTTCAAAAGATCTATTTAATAATGAATATGAATTTTGAATGGTTTTACAACGCGTTAAATTATTGTACTTACTTTCTTCTAAATGTCTCATTAATCCCCAAGAGGTTTCATTAGAAACACCATAGTGGCGAATTTTCCCTTCTTTTATTAAACTATCTAAAGTTTCAATTACTTCTTTAAAATTATCTTCCCACTTTTCATTTAGATTATGGTTATAATTTCGTTGTCCAAAAAAATTGGTATTTCTTTCAGGCCAATGTAATTGGTAAATATCTACATAATCTGTTTGTAAACGTGCTAAACTTTTATTTAAAGCATTTAAAATAGCAGGTTTTGAAAATCCTAAATCTTCCCTTATGTACTTAAAATATTCGTTAGGTCCAGTTACTTTTGTAGCTACTACTAACTCTTCTCTTTTTTGATCTTTTAACCAGCTTCCAATAAATTGTTCAGTAAGCCCTTGGGTTTCCTTTTTTCCAGGAATAGAATACATTTCAGCAGTATCAATAAAGTTTATCCCTTTTTCAACGGCATAATTTAATTGTTCATGAGCTTCAATTTCATTATTTTGTTGACCAAAAGTCATAGTTCCTAAACAAATTTTACTAACTTTTATATTGGTATTTGGAATAGTAGTGTATTTCATTATTTACTGTTGATTTGTTGAATCGTTTATTTGATTAAGATTCAAAGGTAAAAAAATAATCTATCTCTGAAAGTTGGTATTCATTAAAAAAAACCACTTTCTTTTTATAGAAAATGGTTTATATATAAGATATTAAAACACACTTCAACAAGCTCAGTGTGACAATATTAGTTTATTTCAAAATAGCTTCAATACCTGGTAAAGTTTTACCTTCTAAACTTTCTAACATGGCGCCACCACCAGTTGAAACATAACTTACTTTGTTTTCAAAACCAAACTGCTTAACAGCAGCAACTGAATCACCACCACCAACTAATGAAAAAGTTCCGTTTTTTGTTGCTTCGGAAATAGAATTTCCTAACGCAATGGTTCCTCCAGCAAAATTTTCCATTTCAAAAACTCCTAAAGGTCCATTCCAAAGAATAGTTTTAGATTTTAAAACAACTTGATTAAATAATTCTCTTGATTTTGGTCCAGCATCTAAACCCTGCCAACCATCAGGAATATTATTTATATCACAAATTTGAGTATTGGCTTCATTACTAAAATCATCTGCAGCTATTACATCAACAGGAATATGAACTTGTACTCCTTTTTCTTTTGCTTGATTTAAAATTTCTAAAGCCAAGTCTAGTTTATCATCTTCACAAATTGAATTTCCAACTGTACCACCAAGTGCTTTTACAAAAGTAAAACTCATTCCCCCACCAATAATTAAGTGATTTACTTTGTCTAAAATATTTTCAATAACTGTAATTTTTGAAGATACTTTTGCACCACCTAAAATTGCCAAAACTGGTTTTTCTCCTTCTTCTAATATTTTTTTTAGACTCACAATTTCTTGTGCTAATAAGCTTCCAAAACATTTATTTTCTGGAAAAAATTGAGCTACTATTGTTGTTGAAGCATGTGCTCTGTGCGCAGTACCAAATGCATCATTTACATATACATCTCCTAATTTAGAAAGTTGCTCTGAGAATTCTATATCGCCTTTAGTTTCTTCAGCATAATAACGTAAGTTTTCTAATAATAATACTTCTCCCATTTTTAAATCTGAAGCTGCTTTTTCTGCAATTTCACCTACACAATCAGTTGCAAATTTTACTTCAACTCCAATTATTTCAGAAACTTTACCAATAATATGTTTTAAAGAATATTTTTCTTCAACACCTTTTGGTCTTCCTAAATGCGACATTAAAATAACCGACCCTCCATCTTCTAAAATTTTAATTATAGTAGGTTTTGCTGCTTCAATTCTTGTAGCATCTGTAATATTAAAATTTTCATCTAAAGGCACATTAAAATCTACTCTAATTAATGCTTTTTTTCCTTCAAAATTTATGTCTTGTATTGTTTTCATCTCAAATAAAATTTAGTTCTACAAATATAATTTAATTTACACTAAGGCTTCTAGTTTTTTACGAAACCGATTTCTTTGCAGATTATTAAAAATTAAAAGATTGGGTTTAGAAAATAATTTAAAAAGAAAAAATGTTTTACTTTCGCTTTGATGAATTTTTCTAAAATTTTAGGACACGAACATTTAAAGAATCATTTAATGAAATCTACCGATAATGGTAGAATATCACACGCCCAATTGTTTGTGGGTAAGGAAGGTTCGGGCACTTTACCAATGGCCATTGCTTATGCGCAATATATTTTATGTAGCACAAGTATAGATAAAGATGCCTGCGCTACAAAATGTTCAAAATTAATGCATCCCGATTTACATTTTGCGTTTCCTGTTGCCACTAATGATGTTGTAAAAAGTCATCCTGTAAGTAATTTATTTTTAGAAGATTGGCGCAATTTTATTCAATTAAATCCGTATGGGAATTTATTTGAGTGGCTACAATCAATTGGTATTGAAAACAAACAAGGACAAATTGGTGTTGATGAAGCTGAAGAAATTGTAAAATCTTTACGACTGAAATCGTATGAAGGTGGTTATAAAATTATGATTATTTGGATGGCAGAAAAAATGAATACTTCTGCGGCAAATAAACTGCTTAAATTGTTAGAAGAACCACCAGAAAAAACAGTTTTTTTATTAGTGGCTGAAGACGAAGAACAAATCATAACAACTATAAAATCTCGATGTCAAGTTTTACACTTTCCTTTAATTGCTGAAGCTGATATTGTTAATTATTTAGTTGAAAAAGAAGGCACAGATAAACCAATTGCAGAACAAATTGCACAACAATCAGATGGAAATATTAATAAAGCATTGCATTTATTACACAATGATAATGCTGATGAGCAATTTGAAAAATGGTTTATCGCTTGGGTAAGAGCTGCTTTTCAAGCGAAGGGAAATGCTTCTGTAATTCAATTATTAATTGATTGGAGCGATACTATTTCTAAAACTGGAAGAGAAACTCAAAAACGTTTTTTAAACTACTGTTTACAATTCTTTAGACAAGCTCTTTTACTAAATTATGATGCTGCATCATTGGTTTTTTTACAACCAAAAACACCAAGTTTTAAGCTTGAAAATTTCGCTCCTTTTATTCATAGCAAAAATATTTTGGAGATAAATAAAGAGTTAAATGATGCTATTTATCATATTGAAAGAAACGGAAATGCTAAAATAATTTTACTAGATTTATCAATAAAACTAACACGTCTTTTACACGAAAAAGAAGGATCTTAACATCATTAAATTATGTCAATTTTTAACAATCACTCAGCCGAAATATTAATTTTACTATTTTTTATTTCTACTTATTTATTGTCAGTACTTGAAAAATTGGCAGATTGGAAAGGAACTATTTCATATTACACAAAACATTTTGAAAAAACAGTACTTCAAAAAATAATTCCTTTACTACTCATAAAAGTTTTAATTTTTGAAATTTTAACTATCATTTTATTAACTATTGGGCTTTATTATTTAGTGGCAGAGGATGCATTAATTATTGCAAAAGTAGGTTTAGAAATCTCTGCTATTACACTTTTAATGTTCCTTGTTGGACAGCGATTAGCAAAAGATTATCCTAGCGCAATGAATATTACTGTTTACTTTATTTTAAATATTATTGGCATTTATTTATTAACTTAACTTACTGATTATGAATTTATTAGGTGTAGGTTCTCGCATAAAACACACTGAATTTGGTTTAGGTGTCGTAACTAACGTAACTTCTAAACACTATTGGGTTACTTTTATTGAAAACGGATTAGAAACTATTGATCTTGATAGTGAATTTGAAGTGATTGAAAGTGTTGAAGATGAGGTAGATACTATTAGTTTTTTTGAAGTTGAATCAACTTTAAGAAATATGCTAAAACAATGGTCAGATATTTCTGAGGTAATTCCTATTGCAGATAAATGGAAAGGTGGAAACTTAATTTTAGAACCTAAAGATACTTCCTTGGCTAGTAAAGAAATTCCTATTGATGCCTTTTTTCATAAAATTGTGATGGTACGTGACAGAGTCAGAGTTATGGAACAAAAAATTAACTCAAGTAAATTAGATGACCAAGATAAAATTGATTTACAACAATATATTACTCGAATTTATGGCAGTTTAACAACGTTTAATGTGTTATTTAAAATTAAAGAACAACAATTTGTCGGATCAAAATCTAACTAAAATAAAGAGACTGTCTAAAAAGTAAAATTTTCGTCAACCTGAACTTGATTCAGAATGACGAAAATTTCAAGACTTTATAGACATCTTCTTATATATTTAACTCGTCGTACTTTGATTTACTCCTTTGAGAAATCTACATTTAAAATATCTAAAACTTCTTCTGTAACATTTAGAGATTCATCTCCATACAATACTGTACCTTGTCCAGAAGTTCCAAAAATTAAATTGTAGCCCTTTGATTTGGCATAAACAGCAACCAAACTATCTACTTTTTTAGTTAAGATTTCACTTTGTTCTAGATTCTCTTGTTGTAATATTTGAGAAGCTTCTTGTTGTTTAGATTGTAAAAATTGTTGTTCTTGTTGTAATGCTTGTTCAGCTTCAGCTCTTTTTTGAGCAGACATTTTTTGAGCAGCTTGATAATATTGTTGTACTTTTAATTGAAATGGAGCTCCAATACTATCTAATTCTTTTGCCATTACTTCTTGCTTTGCTTTTAACGAAGTTTCTAAAGCTTTAGTAGCTTCATAATCTTTCATTAAAACTTCAATATCTATATAAGCAACTTTAGTTTGATTACAAGATACTAATACAAGTGCAATAGCCACAATTAATAATTTCTTCATTTTCTGATGTTTTTTTTAATTTGGGTTGATGATAAAATTTTTGCGAATATATAAACAAAAACAGAAGTTTTCCCTAATATTTATCACTATTAGAATAATTTATTACTGAAAATGTTTAAATAATAATTCTCTATTAAAAATGGATTTATTGCAGCTCTAATGCATTGATTACTCAAAAAAGAAGTGTTGC
>SDWL01000250.1 GCA_004195315.1 Lutibacter sp. | reverse complement strand
AGATGTGTATAAGAGACAGCTTTAGCACCTAACCAACAGTTTTTAGAAGCCTTGTTTTCAAACAAAGGAAGAGGAGGTAAAACAGTAACAGTAATTACTGGTTTTGTTGGTAGTGAGGTTGATTTAAAATCACTTGGAAAAATGCTAAAAACCAAATGTGGTGTTGGTGGAAGTGTAAAAGATAATGAAATAATAATTCAAGGAAATTATAGAGATAAATTAATAGAAATCCTTAAAAGAGACGGATATAACGTAAAACGCGTAGGCGGATAAAAATATGACAAAAATAGCAGCATCAGAATTAATTCTGAATCCAGATGGTAGTATATACCACTTAAATTTAAAACCGGAACATTTAGCAACTAACATTATTTTTGTAGGTGACCAAAATAGAGTTCCTATTGTAACAAAACACTTTGATTCTATTGAATTTGATATTCAAAAAAGAGAATTTAGAACTATCACAGGCACTTATAAAGGTAAACGTATAACTGTAATTTCAACTGGAATTGGACCAGATAATATTGATATTGTAGTTAATGAATTAGATGCTTTAGTAAATATTGATTTAGAAACAAGCACCATAAAAAAAGAGTTTACCCAATTAAATATTGTAAGAATTGGCACTTCAGGATCTTTACAAAGTGATATTCCTGTTGATAGTTTTGTATTAGCAAAATACGGATTAGGGTTTGATGGATTGCTTCAATCTTACGATTGTGACCATATTTTAAATGCTGAATTTGAAGATGCTTTTATAAAACATACCAACTGGAGTCCAAGAAAAGCAAGACCATATATTGTAGAAAACAGCAAAGAACTTCAAGATAGACTTGTTAGTGATAAAGTATTTTTAGGTTGTACAGCAACAGCTGTTGGTTTTTATGGGCCACAAGGTAGAGTGTTGCGTTTACCTATTCAAGATCCTTCATTAAATAGCAAAATAGATAATTTTGAATTTAATGGCACAAAAATTACCAACCTTGAAATGGAAACTTCTGCTATTTATGGGTTAGCAAAACTTTTAGGACATAATGCTTGTTCTATGAATGCCATTATTGCAAATAGAGCTAATGGAACTTTTAGCCCAAACCCTTATAAACCAGTAGAAGAATTAATAATTTATACCTTAGATAAACTAGCTTTGTAAAATAATTTATATATTTACTACGTTTTTAATTTAAATAAACCCCAAACTAATATGAAAAAATTAACTTTAAATACACTGTTGCTAGCTTTCGCTTTAATATTATTTACATCTTGCGTGTCTTCAAAAAAAGGATGTGGCTTAACTAGTGATGCTCAAAAAATTGAACAAACAACTACAGATAATACAACAATTTTAGCTGAAGTTTAAAATTATATTTAATCTTAAATATATTTAAAATCCGCCTTGCAGCGGATTTTTTTAATGAAAAAATAAGAGATTCCCTACTAAAATAAATTAAATTTAAAGTCCCGTAATTAACCTTAACTTTTTATGTTATTTCTAAAAAACCATTTTAGTATTCTACTATTATTTATCTCAATAGCTAGTAATGCTCAATTTAAAGAAACTTTTTTTACTTTAAATCCAACTTTAACTCCAAACGCTGAAGCCATTATTTTTAGTTATGAAGGAGATTTATGGAAAGTAGCTACTGAAGGAGGTGATGCATATTGATTAACCGCTATGCAGGGAGAGGAAACCAATCCAAGTGTTTCTTCCGATGGAAAATGGCTAGCCTTTTCAAGCAATCAATATAGAAATAACGAGAAGGAAAATTGACCGGACAATCAAATTTTAATTATGGTAATAAACCTATTATTTTATTAATTAATGAACAATCTCTTTCTGATGTAGAAATGACAGCTGCGGGCTTTAAAGAGCTAGGTTTGGATACTATTGTGGGTACAGAAACATACAGATGGATTATTTTTACTTCAGGATAAGGATTGGTTGATGGTTCTTTTTATCGTTTACCATCTTGGGGATGTTATACTTTAGAAGGCAAAAATTTAGAGGCTGAAGGCGTTAGTCCAGATGTGTATGTACCTGAAAATTTTAAAGTTCGCTTAGATGGAAATCAACCTCAATTAGATAAAGCAATTGAACTAATTTTGAAAGATTTGAATAAGTAATCATTATACTTTTATTTCAAATGAAAGTATGTATATTTGCAATGTTTAAAAAAAATAAGAAAATGGATAACGGATTATACGCAAAATTTAACACCTCAAAAGGTGCAATACTTGTAAATTTAGAATTTAAAAAAACACCAGGAACAGTGGGTAATTTTGTTGCTTTAGCTGAAGGAAATTTAGAAAATAATTCTAAACCACAAGGAACTCCTTATTATAATGGCTTAAAATTTCATAGAGTTATTGCTGATTTTATGGTTCAAGGAGGTTGCCCTCTTGGAACTGGAACTGGTTCTCCTGGTTACAGTTTTGATGATGAATTTCATCCTGATTTAAAGCACAATACCCCTGGAATTTTATCTATGGCAAATTCTGGACCAGCTTCAAATGGAAGTCAGTTTTTTATAACTCATGTAGCTACACCATGGTTAGACAATAAACATACTGTGTTCGGAAAAGTTATTGAAGGACAAGATGTTGTTGATGCTATTGCACAAGATGACATATTAGAATCAATTGAAATAGTCAGAGTTGGAGAACAAGCTGAAAAATTCAATGCTATTGAAGCATTTAGAGTTTTTGAAGGCTCAAGAGCTAAAAGAGAAGAAGAAGCTAAAAATGCTACCAAAAAAGCAATGGATGAAATTGCTGCTGGTTATGACGAAACTCCAAGTGGATTACGTTATAAAATTTTACAGGAAGGTAATGGTAAGACAGCTGAAAAAGGTAAAATGGTTTCTGTACATTATAAAGGTCAATTATTAGACGGAACAGTTTTTGATTCATCTTATCCTCGTAAACAACCAATAGATTTTACATTAGGGATTGGACAAGTTATAACAGGATGGGATGAAGGAATTCAATTATTAAAAGTTGGAGATAAAGCTCGTTTTGTAATTCCTTCAAAATTAGCTTACGGTAGTCAAGGTGCTGGTGGTGTTATTCCTCCAGATGCAACATTAATTTTTGATGTTGAATTGATGGATGTAAAATAAAATAGTTTTATATATAGTTTTAAAAAAGCATTGATTTTAAAATCAATAATGCACTAATGGAGGTTTTAGATGTGGACCAAATAGAGGATTTTATTTGTTGTAAATCACGTCCATAGCCAGATGCTAGACCTTTGATAGTTGTTAGAATTGCAGTTAGGTTTCCAATGACTTCAGCAGTTTTACCTCGTGTTAATTCTAAAATATCGGGATTCTTCTTTTGAGGCATTATGCTTGAGGGTGATGTAAATTCATCAGCAAGTTCAATAAAAGAAAATTCAGATGTAGACCAGAGGATAAAATCTTCAGATATTCTACTTAGATTAGTCATCAAAATTGAAATCATTGCAAGATATTCTGCTACAAAATCACGTGTACTTGTTGCATCAATCGAATTCTCAACAAGACCATCAAAACCCAACATCTTTGCAGTGCTATGTCTATCAATTTGGATACTTGTTCCACCAACAGCTGTCTCTTATACACATCT
>SDWL01000249.1 GCA_004195315.1 Lutibacter sp. | reverse complement strand
ATCACAATTTAGAGGTGTTAGAAATGTAGAGTTCTTTCTCTTTAGACTAACAAATATTTTTGCCTAATTTAAAATCCCACAACTTTTGGACTTGATCCGTTAAAAGTAGCCTTATTTCATTGCTGCTGACTAAGAGCGGACTAGATTAGAAAAAAGAAATCCGTAATAACTTAAAAATAAGTCAATTACGGATTTTCTTTGTACAAGAGGCGGGACTTGAACCCGCACGAGCCTTACAGCTCACTGGATTTTAAGTCCAGCGTGTCTACCAATTCCACCACTCCTGCATTGGTATTTTATGTTGTAGAGCGAAAGACGGGATTTGAACCCGCGACCCCCACCTTGGCAAGGTGATGCTCTACCCCTGAGCTACTTTCGCAGTCATATTTTTTAAAGAACGTACATTTGATAATCTAAATGCGAGTGCAAATTTAAAATAATTAAACTAATTGCAAAGACTTTTTTTAAATTTATTTCGTAAATTTATTTAATCCACTAGCTATAAGGTTGTAATTCCCTAATAATAAAATATATTTGCAATGATTTTAATCAAATTTAATGCAAATAACTTCAAAATTTTGTAGGATAAAGGTGAATACTTCAACCATATTTAGTGACTTTAAGCAATTAACAAAAGTCGGATTATCATTGAGTGTGGTGTTTTCTTCCTTAGCGGGGTATTTATTGGCTGTTGATAAAATTCAAATATCAATACTAGTTATGTTAGTTATTGGAGGTTATTTAATGGTTGGAGCATCCAATGCTTTTAATCAGATTATTGAAAAAGATACTGATGCATTAATGAAGCGTACATTGAACAGACCATTGCCAACAGGTAGAATGCATGTTTCAATGGCGTTGGTTATTGCAATTTCATTTACAATTTTAGGTTTAGCAATTTTATATAGCATCAATCCTAAAAGTGCATTATTTGGCGCTATTTCCATCTTTTTATACACAAGTATATATACACCTTTAAAATCTCTTACGCCTTTAGCTGTTTTTGTTGGCGCAATTCCTGGTGCAATTCCATTCATGTTGGGTTGGGTTGCAGCAACAGATGATTTTTCAATAGAACCTGGAATGTTATTTTTAATTCAGTTTTTTTGGCAGTTTCCTCATTTTTGGGCAATTGCTTGGTTGCAATATGATGAATATAAAAAAGCAGGTTTTAATTTAATGCCTATGGGACAAAAAAATAAGAAAGCTGTAATTCAAATTATTATATATACAGCTTGTTTAATAATAGTTTCTGTAATTCCAGTTTTAAAAATAACAGGAAGTTTTTATATTTACCCTATAACCGCGTTTATTTTAGTGTTTTTAGGAAGTATTATGTTATTTTATGCTATAAAACTGTTTAAAAACCAGTCAAATAAAGAAGCAAGACAATTGATGCTTTCAAGTGTCTTTTACATCACATTAATACAAATAATTTACGTTGTAGATAAATTTTTACATTAAATGGAAAAAGCTTTAAAACAAGAATTAAAACAAGCTAAAAGAAAGTCGGCAAAACCTATGCTTTGGGTCTCAATGATTAGCATGACCATGATGTTTGCTGGTTTAACAAGTGCTTATGTAGTTAGTCGTAAACGAGATGATTGGGTTTCATTTGATTTACCACCAGCATTTTATACAAGTACTATTTTAATATTAGTAAGTAGTATTACTTTTATGTTAGCAAAATTTTTCATTCAAAAAGATAACAGACAACTTACCACATTATTTTTGGCTTCAACATTATTTTTGGGTATTGGATTTGTGTTATTTCAACTTGAAGGATTTAATCAGTTATTTAATTCAGGATTGTTCTTTGCAGGAGCAAAAAGCACTGTAAAATCATCTTTTATATACGGAATTACATTAGCTCATTTAGCGCATATTGCAGCAGGGTTAATTGTACTTCTAGTTGTGTTTTATAACCATATAACTAAAAAATATACATCTTTAAATTTCTTAGGATTAGAATTAGGTGCAATTTTTTGGCATTTTGTGGATATTCTATGGATTTACTTGTTTTTATTTTTCTATTTTATTAGATAATAAAAAATATGTACTTTTGGTTTAACTAAACTAAAAATCAAAAACAATACTTTTATGGAATCAACTATTGCTACAGACGCGAATAGAGATAACTGGGGTGGAGGAAAAGATAAACCATTAGGCGCGAGTTACGGTAAAATGATGATGTGGTTCTTCATATTATCTGATGCGCTAACATTTTCAGGTTTTTTGGGTGCTTACGGTTTAATGCGTTTTAAATTTATTGACTCTTGGCCAATTGCCGATGAAGTATTTACTCACTTTCCGTTTTTACATGATGTACATGCGCCAATGTATTATGTAGCATTAATGACCTTTATTTTAATATTTTCATCAGTAACAATGGTGTTAGCGGTTGATGCAGGTCATCAAATGAATAAAGCCAAAGTGACTTTTTATATGTTTTTAACTATTATTGGTGGCACAATATTCTTAGGGTCACAAGCTTGGGAATGGAAGAATTTTATAACAGGTTCTTATGGTGCAGTTCAATTAAATGATGGAAAAATTATTCAATTTGTAAATGCTTCAGGTGAACAAATTACTTTAGAAAGTTTTGTTAAACCTATAGACACTGAAAGAACACAACACATAAAAAGTAAAGGATTGTGGTTTGTTGAAGAAACAGCTTTGCCAGCAATAAATTTAAATGAAGTTATAGAAGGATTTAAAGCGCATCCAGAAATTACCATTAGAACAGAACAAATAAATTCTGAATTAAAAGAAAAAACGATTATTCCACGTGCTAATGCTATGGCTTATTTAAATGAAAGTAAAGCCGTGGTTGTAGGTGCAAATTTACAAGTAAACGAATACGGAAAATCATTATTTGCAAATTTCTTTTTCTTTATTACAGGTTTTCATGGTTTTCATGTGCTGTCAGGAATTATCATAAATATTATCATATTTTTTAATGTTATTATTGGAACCTACGAACGTAGAGGACATTATGAAATGGTTGAAAAAGTTGGATTGTATTGGCATTTTGTAGATTTAGTTTGGGTATTTGTATTCACATTCTTCTACTTAGTTTAATTCAAAAAAGAAATAAAAATGGCACACACAAAAGAACATAAATCACACACAAAATTAATTTGGAAAGTATTTGGGATACTTTCAGCAATTACTTTGGTAGAAGTTATTTTAGGAATTAAAAAACCTGAATATCTTCATTTAACCCATTTTTTAGGAACTAGTATTCTAAACATTATATTCTTAGTTTTAACATTGGTAAAAGCATATTATATTACTTGGTTTTTTATGCATATGGCTGATGAGAAAAAGAATTTAAGAAGAGCCGTTGTTTGGACAGCACTTTTCTTAATTTGTTTTTTAGCAGCACTATTATTAATTGAAGGAAGTTATATTAACGATGTTTTAGGGCCATTAACAAAATGGAATTACTAAAACTTTAAAATTATAAAGGAGGAAAAGCTGTCTGAAAAATGGAATTTTATGTCATATTGAGCCAGTCGAAATATTTTAACTAATTGATAATCAAAGTTAGTTTCAGTAACATCTGTTTGATAAAATGAATTTTATTTATTTTTTAGAAGACCTCTTTTTTTCACAATCAATATGAAGAAATTTTGGGTACTTTTTAGCTTATTTATTTTACCATTGGTGTTTTA
>SDWL01000248.1 GCA_004195315.1 Lutibacter sp. | reverse complement strand
AGATGTGTATAAGAGACAGGTCAATGATTATGCCATTGAAAAAAATATGTCAAGTTGTCACAACTAAAAAGAATCACAGTGTAGTTTGTCATTTAAGCAAGTTGTCTAACCATCAAAATCTTACAAAATTGACATTATTCATAGTTTTCAAAAGCATATATTTACAGATTAAATTAAACAACTATGGAGTGTATTTCTGTTTTTGACATGCTTAAAATTGGTATTGGACCTTCTAGCTCACATACTTTAGGCCCTTGGCGTGCAGCAGAAAGGTGGATTAATCATTTAAAAAAAGAAGGAATATTTAATGATATTAAAACTATTAAAGTAGATTTATTTGGTTCATTATCTTTAACGGGAAAAGGACATTCAACAGATTTAGCCCTAATATTGGGATTATCAGGAAGTGATCCTGAGAATATTCCAATAGTTGAGATTACACCGTTAACACGTTTAGTTCAAACTACCAAACAACTAAAATTTGGCGGGAGCAATCCGATTTTTTTTGATTCAAAAAATGATATCATTTTCAATAGAGAATTTTTACCTTTTCATGCAAATGGGATGAAATTTACTGGATTTAATAATGAAATTGAAATATCGTCTGATACCTACTATTCTATTGGTGGTGGTTTTGTTGTTAGAGAAGAATTAATTCATGCAAAAGAGAATATTAAAATTCATAAAACATTTCCATTCCCGATACAAAAAGCTAAAGAATTAGAAACTTATTGTAAACAAGAACAATTAAAAATCTCAGAAATTGTTTTAGAAAATGAAAAGTCACTTCGAAGTAATACTGAAATTGACTATGAAATAAACAGAATTTGGGACACCATGCTTGAGTGTATGTACATTGGCTGTCATACAGAAGGAATTTTACCTGGAGGATTGAACGTAAAAAGACGCTCATTTGATATTCATAAGAAATTAATAGGAGATTTACAGTACAATTCTCAAAATGATTGGTTAGCATCTATACGAAAAACAGAAGTTAAATTTCGACAAATATTAAAATGGGTAAGTTGTTTTGCTTTAAGTGTAAATGAAGTAAATGCATCATTAGGAAGAATTGTAACTGCACCTACAAACGGAAGTGCAGGAGTAATACCAGCCGTCTTAATGTATTATTTGGTTATTGAAAATCATGAAGCTAGTTTTAAGGAGATAAAACAATTTTTATTAGTTGCAGGCGAAATAGGAAGCATATTTAAAAAAGGAGCAACTATATCTGCAGCTATGGGTGGATGCCAAGCAGAAATTGGGGTTTCATCGGCAATGGCAGCAGGTGCTTTAACAGAATTACTTGGTGGCTCTGCTGAACAAGTTTTAATGGCTAGCGAAATTGCAATGGAACATCATTTAGGTTTAACTTGTGATCCTATTGGAGGCTTGGTACAAATACCTTGTATAGAGCGAAATGCTATGGGAGCAATTAAAGCCATAAATGCAGCTGAATTAGCATTAGAATCTGATGTTTACAATGCAAAAGTACCATTAGACAAAGTGATTTCTAGCATGTGGGAAACAGCCAAAGATATGAATTCCAGATATAAAGAAACTTCTGAAGGAGGTCTTGCAGTAAGTGTAAATATCTCAGATTGTTAAAATAAATTCTCATTAAACAAATAATATTTTTTATATTTGGTTAAAGAACTTAGATTATTAACAAAAAAAAATCCTTATTTATGAGTAAATTTGATGAAAAATTAGCACTTTATCAAAGTGCAATGAAAGATTTAGGAATTAGCTTTGATGCTGGTTTATTTACAAAAGTTACTAAAGGTTTAGGTCCTTCAATCTATAAAAAAGATGCTGAAACTGTATCTGGATCGGATGCTAAAGAATTAGGAACTGTAAAAAACAACTTCTTAATTAAAAAATTAGGACTAACCGATGGTGCAAAATTAGATAATGCTATTGATGCTGTTATGGAAAAAATGGGGAAATCTAATAGAAATAAATACAGAGCTATTGTTTACTATTTATTAGTAAAAGAATTAGGTCAAGAATCTAAATATTAAGGAAATAACATTTTTACCAATAAAAAAACCTGCAAAAAGCAGGTTTTTTTTTGTTTCTAATAAAGTATTATTTTTAGTCATGCTCGCCAACTTCATCTTCAGCGGCACCCTCAAAATCATTGTCATATACCTCTTCAAAATTATCGTCATCACTATCATATTCCTCCATAGTTTCTTCTAATTTCAAACTAATTTTAACCAAATAAGTAGTATCATCCGTTCTAACCTCAACAGCTCTCACAGTTTCATTTTTTACATTTTTAAAAGTGATAATATCTTTATAACCATAACCAGTTGGAAATTTTTCAACTAATAGATCTAATATATCACTTGTTAATTTAGCATAATCTACAATTACTCTCTTCATCTTTTAAAATTACATGTTTAATAAATAGGCAAAAATTAATGGAGCAACAATAGTTGCATCCGATTCTATAATATATTTTGGAGTATTAATATCTAATTTTCCCCAAGTTATTTTTTCATTAGGAACTGCGCCTGAATAGGATCCATAGCTAGTTGTTGAATCAGAGATTTGACAAAAATAACTCCAAAATGGCGTTTCTGGTCGTTCCATATCTGGGACTACACAAATTGAAAAACAAATGTTTGATTTATTAAATCAATGTATTTAGTATTCATTATTATTTTTAATTAAAATTTTTATTAACGCCTTGAAGTTTGGCTATAATTAAACAATATTAAAAATTAAAATCATACTCTTAATACTAAATATAAACTGCTTTTACTTAAAACTTGAAGTGATTTATAAGTTTTAAAAATGTATTTAAAAGAAGTTTGCATTAAACTAAACTTCTCATTAAACTGCCTAAGTACTCTGCTACATAAAAATTTCATTATAAACAAGTTACAATTGTAAAAACATCTATTTTTATTGTATTTAAACAACGCAACGAACTTATATAAAAAAACAATACAATTTTAAAAAAATAAAAAAATTATCGTGTAAAAACTAATTCCTTTTCTGTTGATAGATTATCATCAAATGCATAACCTTCAATATTAAATTGTTTTAACCCTTCAACAGTTTCAATAGCATTATCAATTATATATCGAACCATTAAGCCACGAGCTTTTTTTGCAAAAAAACTAATCATTTTTAGTTTACCACTCTTGTAATCTTTAAAAACTGGTGTAATTATATGAGCTTTTAACAGTTTCGGTTTAATTACTTTAAAATACTCATTACTAGCTAAATTTATGAACAGCTCATCATCTTTTAATTCATCATTTAAAGCATTTGTAACTGTTGCATCCCAGAACTGATATAGATTATCTTTTCTTCCAGCTTTTAATTTAGTCCCCATTTCTAAACGATATGGTTGTATTAAATCTAACGGTTTTAGCAAACCATATTGACCTGATAAAATTCTTAATTTATTTTGAAGTTGTTCAATTTTATTTTCTGAAAGTGAATTCGCATCTAATCCAATATAAACATCTCCATTAAATGCAAAAACAGCTTGTTTTGCATTTTTTAAAGTAAACGGTAATTGCCAATCTTGATTTCGTTGCCAGTTTAATTCTCCCAAATTTAGAGAAATACTCATTAATTCTGATATTTTTTTTGGAGATTTCTTTTTTAAAATTGAATTTAACTTTTC
>SDWL01000015.1 GCA_004195315.1 Lutibacter sp. | reverse complement strand
AGATGTGTATAAGAGACAGAAACAATCTTTTTTATAGGTGAATTCCTTTGTGTCCCTTAGATTCGTGATACCAAGAAAGTCCTAAAAGTAATATAGAAACTACACACGATCCAATAAGTACTACAAATCCACCAGACCATCCCCAATAATCAACAACCACACCCATGGCAATATTTGCAAACAATGCACCGCCTAAATAACCAAATAATCCAGTTAAACCTGCCGCAGTACCAGCTGCTTTTTTGGGAACTAAATCTAACGCGTGCACACCAATTAACATCACTGGGCCATAAATTAGAAATCCAATTAAAATTAATGCGATGGAGTTTGCAAGTATAGTTTCACTAGTCCAATACATAAATAATGAAATCATCACCAATAACATATAAATAATACTTACTGGTGCTCGTTTCCCTTTAAAAACTTTGTCACTTAAATACCCACAAAGTAAAGTACCTGGAATCCCAGCCCATTCATAAGCAAAGTAAGCCCAACCTGTTTCTTGAATAGAAAAACCTTTACTTTCTTCTAAATATAATGGAGCCCAATCTAAAACGCCATAACGAACTAAATAAACAAAGGCATTGGCAAATGCAATAGACCACAATAATTTATTTTTTAAAATGTATTTGAAAAAAATCTCTTTGGCAGACATTTCTTGTTCAAATTTTTCTGAATAATTATCAGGATAATCATTTTTGTATTTTTCAATATTTGGAAGACCGCAAGATTGTGGTGTGTCTCGAATTAAAAGCCAAGCAATTAAAGCTACAGCCAATGCAATAAAACCAGGAAAATATAATTTAGCATGCCAGTCGGTAAAAATAGCAAAACCTAGAATTGCAAGCGGACCAATAATTCCACCGCCAACGTTATGAGCTATATTCCAAATAGACATTTTTGTTCCACGTTCTCTAATAGAAAACCAGTGTACCATAACCCTTCCACTTGCTGGCCAGCCCATTCCTTGAAACCAACCATTCATCAATAATAAAGTAAACATAATGGCAATTGATGATGTTGCAATTGGCAATATTCCCATTAATATCATAGTAAAAGCAGAAAGTACCAAACCAACAGTAAGAAAATTACGAGCATTACTTCTGTCTGAAACATTTCCCATTAGAAATTTACTTAAACCATAGGCAATTGAAACACCCGACAATGCAAAGCCTAATTGTGTTTTAGAATAACCTAATGCAACTAGGTCTGGCATTGCTAATGAAAACACTTTTCTAACTAAATAATAACCAGCATAACCAACAAAAATCCCTAAAAAAACTTGAAATCTTAAGCGTTTGTATGAAGAGTCTATTTCAGTTGAAGGTAATAATGGTTTATGAGGTGAAGGTTTAAAAATTTGTATCATAGTGGTAATTTATGAAATTTAGTTTAAAATAAAATTTTCAGCAATTTTGCTAAAATTAATTATTTGAGTTTTTTTCATGCTTTATCAAAACTGAATTTTTTTGCTAATAATTGAGCTATTTGTGGTGCAATTCTAACACTTTCTTTAACATTTAAAAACAATGATCGGGTTCTTCTAGATAAAATAACTACCACTGTTCTTGCCATTTCATACCGAGTTCCCCAAATTATTTGTGCTTTTATAATTATTTGGCATAAATTAATACCAAAACAAGCATCGCAAAATTGTTAACCGTGATAAATAACATCACCTATCGTAATAAAATGTTGATACATTTTTTGATTACCTTATCATTTTTGCACGATTAATAACAATTTTAGGCTTTATTTTATTGAATGAGATACCAATCTATAAGTAAATATAGAAAGACTTTTTTATACAACTTTTTTAGAATAATGTTTGATTCTTTAATGAAGCAAAATAAAAATCCCTCCAATTTTAAAAAGGAGGGGAGTTATAATTCCTGAAATAATGAATGTTTAAAATTAAACTTTCATTATTTCAATATCTTTCATTTTATATTGTTCATCAACTTGGCTAATAAAAGCATCAGTTAACTTTTGAATATCAGCTTCAGCATTTGATTTCATATCTTCTGAAGAGTCCTCCTCTTTTTTAATTTCATTCATAGCTTCTCTTCGGTCATTTCTAATACTCACTTTTGCATGTTCAGCAGCTGCTTTTGCTTGTTTTGAAAGTTCTTTACGTCTATCTTCAGTTAAAACAGGCACATTAATAATAATAATTTCACCATTGTTCATAGGGTTAAAACCTAAATTAGCAATCATAATTGCTTTTTCAATATTGTGTAACATGTTTTTTTCCCAAGGTTGCACTGTAATTGTATGGGCATCCATAGTTCCAACATTTGCAATTTGAGCAAGTGGTGTTTGAGATCCATAATAATCTACGGTAACACTTCCTAACATTGAAGGGCTTGCTTTGCCAGCTCTAATATTTCTGAATTCTTTTTCTAAATGTGTAATAGCATTTTGCATTAATTCTTTTGCGCTATCAATAGTAAAGGCTAATTCTTCATTCATAATTGAAAAATTTAATTTATAGATTTATTTATCAACTTTTGTTCCAATATTTTCTCCAGAAATCACTTTTTCAAGATTCCCTTTTGTATTCATGTCAAAAACAACAATAGGTAAATTATTTTCTTGACTTAAAGCAAAAGCAGTCATATCCATCACTTTTAAGCCTTTACTCATAACATCTTTATAGGTAATTGAGTCAAATTTAATAGCATCTTCAAATATTTCAGGATCTGAAGTGTAAATACCATCAACACGAGTTCCTTTTAAAATAACATCCGCATTTACTTCAATGGCTCTTAAAACTGCTGCAGTATCTGTCGTAAAATATGGATTTCCAGTACCACCACCAAAAATTACTACACGTCCTTTTTCTAAATGACGAACAGCCCTTCTTTTAATAAAAGGTTCTGCTACTTGCTCCATTTTAATAGCTGTAAGTAATCTGGTTTTAATACCTTCATCTTCAAGAGCACTTTGTAAAGCTAAACCATTAATAACAGTTGCAAGCATTCCCATATAGTCAGCTTGAACTCTATCAATACCGTTACTAGCACCTGCTACACCTCTAAAAATATTTCCACCTCCTATAACAATAGCAACTTCGATACCTTTATCAACAATTTTATTTATTTCTTGAGCATATTCAGCTAAACGTGCTGGATCAATACCGTATTGGCGATCACCCATAAGAGCTTCACCACTTAATTTTAAAAGAATTCTTTTATAAGCCATAATTTATTTAAAAGTTAGGCAAATATAAGAAATACTTTAGAAGTATAAATGAAATGTTATTGTTGGATTGAATTTACCTTTTATGGTTTTTAATTAAAAAAGCAAGTCAATAAATATAACTATTACTATATTTTGTATATTGGGCGTTGAAAAATTTAAAGGAAAAAAGCAATCTGAAAATTAAGAATTGTAAATTTCAAAACTATTAATATTTTATACTTCAAAATCGTATGAGTCAAACATCAACCAACAAAACAAACACATTAATACCAATACTAATTATAGCGGGGTTATTTTTTATCTTCGGATTTGTTACCTGGATAAATGGAGCTTTAATCCCATTTATGAAAACTATAAATGAATTAACTGATGCACAATCATATTTAGTTGCCTCAGCTTCTTATATTTCCTTTGTTGTTATGGCTTTACCAGCTTCAGCAATTATTAATAAAATTGGTTATAGAAAAGGAATGTCTTTAGGTTTAATTATTATGGCAATAGGTGCATTGGTTTTCATTCCTGCTGCAGAGGCTAGAACTTACTGGGTATTTTTAACAGGTATTTTTATTCAGGGGATAGGAATGACATTGTTACAAACAGCTTCAAATCCATATATTACAATTTTGGGACCTATGGAAAGCGCAGCAAAACGTATTGCAATTATGGGTATTGCAAATAAAGTTGCAGGAGCTTTAGGATCTCTTATTTTTGGAGCAATTTTATTATCAGGAATTGATGGAATTAAAGATAAACTAAGTGTAGTTTCAATTGAAGAAAAAGAAATATTACTTAATACAATGGCAGATAGTGTTGTAACACCATATATTGTTATGGCAGCAGTATTGTTTGTTTTAGGGCTTTTAATTAGACGTGCACCGCTACCTCATGTTGAAGCTGAACCAATTGAAGAAACAAAAGATGGTGAAACCGCCAAAACAAGTATATTTCAATTTCCACATTTATGGTTAGGTGTATTAACTTTATTTGTTTATGTAGGTGCTGAAGTAATAGCCGGAGATACTATAATAGCTTACGGAATTTCTCTTGGTTTCTCAGGAGATGAAGCAAAAGTTTTCACAGCATATACACTTATGGCTATGGTTGCCACATATGCTTTGGGAGTATTTTTAATTCCAAAATATATCAATCAAGCCCTTGCTTTAAAAGTAAGTGCTGTTTTAGGTATTGTATTTACTTTTTGTATTGTTTTTACTACAGGGTTTACATCAATTCTATTTGTTGCAGCATTGGGTATAGCTAATGCTTTAGTTTGGCCTGCAGTTTGGCCACTAACATTAAAAGGATTAGGAAAATTTACAAAAACAGCTTCAGCCTTGCTTATTATGGCAATTTCAGGAGGGGCAATTATTCCTCCATTATATGGAAGTTTTGTTGATAATGAAAAAGCTGATTTGATTTCTCAAGGTATTGATGAAGCTACGGCAATGGCTCAAGCTTCAACAAGTAGCTATTGGATTTTATTTCCTTGCTATATTTTTATACTTTATTATGCTGTGTGGGGCCATAAATTAGGAATGAAAAAGAAATAATTAATTCAGTTATGCAAACAAAACGATTAATTGCTCTTGATGTTTTACGTGGGTTAACCATTGCTCTAATGATTATGGTGAATACGCCAGGGAGTTGGGCCTATGTTTATGCACCTTTACGTCATGCAGAATGGCATGGTTGTACTCCAACCGATTTGGTTTTCCCGTTTTTCTTATTTATTGTGGGCGTATCTATGTGGTATTCGTTTAAAAAGTTTGGAACCGGAATTACTAAAAAGGGTCTTTTAAAAGTTTTGAAAAGGTTTTCAGTGATTTTTTTAATAGGACTCTTTTTAAATGCATTTCCTAAATTTAATTTTGAAAGTTTACGTTTTTTGGGAGTTCTTCAGCGTATTGCAATAGCCTATGCTATAGCGGCGATACTTTGTATGCAATTTAACTACAAACAATTGTTTTTAGTTTTTATTTTTATTTTATTTGGTTATTGGGGTTTACTTTATTTTGGTGGCTCTAATGATGTTTATAGTTTAACGTTTAATTTGGCACGTGAAGTTGATGTATACATGCTTGGTGAAAATCATATTTATAAAGGTTTTGGAATACCTTTTGACCCTGAAGGGTTATTGTCATCTATTCCTTCTGTAGCAACAGTATTAATGGGGTATTTTACAGGTAGACTAATTGATCAAGGGAGTAGTATTCCTGCAATTATTAAAAGAATGATAATAATTGGGTTAGTTAGTACTATTATTGGCTGGTTCTGGGGTTATATTTTCCCAATTAACAAACCTTTATGGACAAGTTCTTATGTGTTATATGCTGGAGGATTGGCAATGTTATTTTTAGCACTTTTGCTTTGGGTAATTGATTTAAAGAAGATAAGTAGTTGGACAAGTCCATTTATTCATTTTGGGACTAATCCATTATTTATATTTGTGTTTTCTATAGTATATGTGAAAGTGTTAATTTATTTAATAAAATTAACAAATTCAAGTGGTATAGAAGTTAATGGTTATAGCACCTTATACAATGATGTATTTGTGCCTTTAGCAGGAAATATGAATGGTTCCTTATTGTTTGCTATAAGTCATATAATTGGTTTTTGGTTTTTGACTTATATACTTTATAGAAAGAAAATATTTATAAAAATATAAAAATAAAAAACCTCGCTAATTAGCGAGGTTTTTTTTATCACATAAAGTGAGTATATTATACTAAAGAAACTCTTTTAAAGTCAACTACAGTTACATCACCAAGTGATTTAACATATGCAGCAACGTTAATTTTTTCGTCTTTAATAAAATTTTGATCTAGAAGACATAATTCGTGATCTAGAGTAGTGTTATCAGAAATGAATCTTTCTAATTTACCTGGTAAAATTCTATCCCAGATAGCTTCAGGTTTCCCTTCAGCTTTTAACTCTTCTTGTAATTTAGCCTTAGTTTGCTCAATAACTTCATCCGTTAATTGAGATCTAGAGATAAATGTAGGAATGTTTTTAAGTGTTTTACCTAATCTTGAAAGTTCAATATTATCTTTTTCAATTACCGCAATTCTAGCTTCAGTTTCTGAAGCAACAAATGCAGAATCGAAATTTTTGTAAGATAAAGTTGTAGCGCCCATTGCAGCAACCTGCATAGATACATCTTTTGCTACTTCAGCAGCACCATCAACGTTTGAAGATAGTACAGTTAAACTAGCAATTTTGTTTCCTACGTGAATGTAAGAACCTATAAATTCACCAGAAACTTTTTCAAAACCACCAATTTCTAATTTTTCACCAATAACTCCAGTTTGCTCAATTAATTTTTCAGCAACTGTCATTCCTCCAAAATCAGCATTTAAAAAACTTTCTTTTGAATCACAGTTAAGAGCAATAGTAGCAAACTCAGTTGCTAAAGCAACAAAAGCATCGTTTTTTGCAACAAAATCAGTTTCACAATTTAATGAAATTATTGCGCCTATTGTATTAGTTTCATTAACTTTAGCTATAACAGCACCTTCAGATGTGTCTCTGTCAGCTCTATTTGCAGCAACTTTTTGTCCTTTTTTGCGTAAAATACTTACTGCTTTGTCAAAATCTCCTTCTGCTTCAACAAGTGCATTTTTACAGTCCATCATACCAGCTCCGGTAGATTTTCTTAAATTATTTACTTCTGCGGCTGTAATTTTTGCCATTTTATTTTATATTTTTTGTTGAATATTAAGTATTCAACTATTATACACTAGTTATTTTTTTTCTTCAGCTTTAACCTCAACTTTTACTGCAGTTTTTTCTTCAGCAACTTTTTCTTTTCCTGCTTTTCTTTCTGATAAACCTTCAGCAATATCATCAATAATATAGGTTAATACTTTGTTAATAGATTTTGAAGCATCATCATTTGATGGAATTACATAATCAATATCTCTTGGATCTGAGTTAGTATCAACCATTGCAAAGATTGGAATATTTAATTTTTTAGCTTCTGCTACAGCAATATGTTCTTTTTTAACATCAACTACAAAAATAGCTCCTGGTAAACGCGTCATATCAGTAATTGAACCTAAATTCTTTTCTAATTTTTCACGTTGACGGTTAATTTGTAATTTTTCTCTTTTTGAAAGAGCATCAAATGATCCGTCTAACTTCATTCTATCAATTAAAGACATTTTTTTAACGGCTTTTCTAATAGTAATAAAGTTTGTTAACATTCCGCCAGGCCATCTTTCTGTGATGTAAGGCATGTTTACACTGTTAGCTTTGTCTGAGATAATTTCTTTTGCTTGTTTTTTTGTAGCTACAAAAAGAATTTTTCTACCTGAAGTTGCAATTTTTCTTAAAGCTTCAGAAGCTTCTTCAATTTTTGCTGAAGTTTTGTACAGGTCAATAATATGAACACCGTTACGCTCTCCATAAATGTAAGGAGCCATGTTTGGATCCCATTTTCTAGTAAGGTGACCGAAGTGTACACCTGCATCTAATAATTCTTGAATTTCAATTTTTGTCATTTGTATTTTAGTTTACGTTCCGTTGAGTTAGCAATAGGGAAGTAGCGAAAAACCGATCTCCCCTATTTGGATGCTAAACATTTTACAGTCATTGACTGATCAACAACAACTTTGTTTTAATTTTAATTTCAATGAACCACCAAGTAAATTGGTGAAACAATTCAAAAAATCGATTAACGTTTTGAGAATTGGAATTTTTTTCTTGCTTTCTTTTGACCGAATTTTTTACGTTCAACCATTCTTGGATCTCTAGTAAGTAATCCGTGTGGTTTAAGAATTACTCTGTTTTCAGAATCTAACTCAACTAGTACTCTTGAAATTGCCAAACGAATTGCTTCTGCCTGACCAGTAATTCCACCACCAAAAACATTAACTTTAATATCAAATGCTTCTGCATTGTCAGTTAAATTTAAAGCTTGCGTCACTTTATATTGTAAGTGAGGTGTAGTAAAGTAGTTTTTGAAATCTTTTTTATTAACTGTAATGTTTCCCTTCCCTTCAGAAACATAAATACGAGCAACAGCTGTTTTTCTTCTACCTATTTTGTGTATAGTATCCATTATTTAAGATCGTTAAGGTTAATAACTTTAGGTGTTTGTGCAGTTTGTTGATGTTCTGTACCTGCGTACACATACAAATTTCTGTACAAAGCACTACCTAATTTGTTTTTAGGTAACATCCCTTTTACTGCTTTTTCAACAAGACGTGTTGGGTTTTTTTCAAACATTTCTGTTGCAGTTAATGATCTTTGTCCTCCTGGATAACCTGTGTGACGAATGTAAGATTTGTCAGTCCATTTCTTTCCAGATAATGTAATTTTCTCTGCGTTGATAACCACTACATTGTCTCCACAATCTACGTGAGGAGTGTAATTTGGTTTGTACTTACCTCTAATTAGCATCGCTATTTTAGAAGCTAGACGACCCAACGTTTGGCCGTCTGCATCAACTAATACCCACTCTTTAGTAACGGTATTTTTGTTAGCTGATACTGTTTTGTAACTTAATGTATTCACAATTAAATTCTTTGTTATAGTTAAACATTTATTTTTTTGTCCCTAAAAAGGGAGTGCAAATGTACAATTTAATATTTATATAACAAATAGTAAGTTAGGTATAATTTTAACGGGATTTCAGGTTTGATTTTTAAGGGTTTAGCAGTTTACACAAAGCTAAAGTAAATAGTATAAAAAAATAGTTATTGTCCTAGCTTTAATGCATCTCTTTTAAGTAAATCGAAAGCAGTTTGATAATATGAAATTGTTTCTTTTAAAAATATTGAATCAGTTTTTTGGAATTTCAATTCATTAGTTGGTGAATTCCATTTGTAAAAAGTATGATTTTTATGATTGTTTAAAATTAGAAGTTTATTAGCTTTTAAAAGTCCTAATTTTCTATGATTTGCTATGAAAGCTCTTTCATCTTTAGGTTTCATTTTAGTAATGTCTTTGCCAAAAAGATTTGATTCATATGTCCAATTTAAATAGCCAAAGAGAGAAGGGAAAACATCAATTTGTGAACTTAATTTGTGAACTTCTTTAGGAAGTATGTTCTGCAGATTGTAAATAAATGCAGGAATATGGTAACTCTTTACATTAATTTCTGATCTGCCAGCACTATAAGCGCAATGGTCTGATACTATTACAAATACAGTATTTTTAAACCAAGGTTTCTTTTTAGCTTCTTTTAAAAATTTATTGAAAGCCCAATCAGTATATTTTAAAGCACCATCTCTATTTTTTCCTGAAGGAATGTCAATAACGCCATCTGGGTAGGTGTAGGGTTTGTGATTAGTGCTTGTCATTATAAAATTAAAAAAGGGTTTTTGAAGTTTATGTTGTTTATCAACTTCAATTAAAACCTTATCATATAAGTCTCCATCACAAATGCCCCAGGCATTCTCAAAAGTAACTTCATCATCAGTAATTTGAGTTCTTTTAGTAGGAAATTCTTCACTAAAACGATGCTTCTTTTTTCTATCAACAATAGAAAACCCATTATTAGCAAAGAAAACATTCATATTGTCAAAATGGCCATCACCTCCATAAAAAAATGTTCGAGTATATCCTTTTTGTTTAAAAACTTCTCCAATGGTAAATAAATTGTTGTTGTTTTTACGCTTTACAATGCTTCTGCCCGGAGTTGGCGGAATGCAAAGAGAAATTGCTTCCATTCCTCTAATAGTTCTTGTACCAGTAGCTTGCATATTTGTAAAGAAGATGGATTCTTTAGCAAGTGAATCTATAGTTGGAATTATGTTCTTCTCATTTCCAAACCGTTGCATAAATTGTGCGCTTACGCTCTCTAGGCCTATAAAAATCACATTTGGTGTTTGCTCTTCTCCTTCATTTAAGATAGTTCTTTTAATACTTTTCGAATTACTAATTAAGCTATCATTTTCTGCTAAAACTAATTTTCTAATGCTTTTATAAACCGTATCTAAAGGTTTAGTTTGGTAGAAATCATTATAATTTAACTCATTATTATTATAAGCTGCAAAAAAAGAATAGATGCCAGATTTTGTTATTTCATTTTCATATTGATTTATAAATTTCTCTGCCTGACTATTTTTAACGTTTAAATGAAAACTACCTAGAATTAACATCCAAAAGAATGTAGGAATTATTTTTGTTGTAAAAGAGTTGGTATTATTAAAAGTATAATTAAACGCATTTTTGTTTTTGGCTATTTTAATGGAGAAAAAAGTAACAATAATTAAAACTCCAACAATAAGCGGTAAAGGATACGATTGATTAATGTTTTGAAAAACTTCGTAGGTGTATAACAAATAATCTACAGCAATAAAATTAAAGCGTTTTTGATATTCTCCCCAAAAAGTAAGTTCAGCTAAAAAAGAAAATATCATAAAAAATAGCACTAAAGCATACGAGATATTTGTGAGAATTTTATCAAGAACACTTCCATAAAATTTAGTTGGGAGTAGTAGTAAATAGATAGAATAAAATGTTAAAATGTAAGAAAGACAACCTAGATCAAATAAAAAGCCTATTCCAAAAATTTTGATGAAATTCAAGAAAGAAAAATCAATCTCACTAAAAGACCAAAAATAAAGTGTAAGTCTAATAATAAAAGCAAACACTAAAAATGTTGTAGCTAAAGTTTTTACTAATGAAAAACGTTTGGGGAATAATAATTTTAACATGAATTTTTTTTAATGTGCTTCTAACCAGTTTTGTCCTTCTCCTAAATCTACCGTTAAAGGAATAGAAAATTTAAAAGCATGTTCCATTTCTTGTTTGATAAGAGGTTTTAAAGTGCTTAACTCATCATTAAACATATCAAAAACCAATTCATCATGAACTTGTAATAACATTTTTGATTTGTAATTGCCTTCTTTTAATAATGCATCAATTTTTATCATTGCAATTTTAATAATATCGGCGGCGCTTCCTTGTACTGGTGCGTTTACTGCATTTCTTTCGTCACCTGCACGAACAATAGCATTTTGTGAATTGATATTTTTTAAATAACGACGTCTTCCTAAAATGGTTTCAACATAACCATTATCACGTGCTAAATCGACCTGATTTGCAATATATTGTTTTAATTTAGGAAATGAGTTATAGTAATTATCAATTAAATCCTTTGCTTCAGCTCTGGATTTGTTTAATTGTTGCGCTAAAGTAAATGCACCTTGACCGTAAATGATTCCAAAATTTACTGCTTTTGCATCGCCACGTTGTTCTCTAGTTACTTCATTTAAAGGAACATTAAAAACCTTTGCAGCTGTTGCAGCGTGAATATCTTCTCCTCTATTAAAAGATTCTATCATACTTTCATCATTACTCAATGCAGCAATAATACGAAGTTCAATTTGAGAATAATCGGAAGCAACTAATGTGTAATTTTCATTTCTAGGTACAAATGCTTTTCTAACTTGCCGTCCACGTTCTGTTCTAATTGGGATGTTTTGAAGGTTTGGATTGTTTGAACTCAATCTGCCTGTTGAAGCAACTGCCTGACTGTAAGTTGTGTGAATACGTCCTGTGATTTTGTTTATTTCATTAGGTAAAGCATCAATATACGTATTTTTTAATTTCACCAATCCACGCCATTCAATAATTTCACGTACTATTTGATGTTCATCGGCTAATTTCGATAAAATTTCTTCGCCAGTTGCATACTGTCCAGTCTTCGTTTTTTTAGGCTTGGCAACAAGTTTTAAATGCTCAAATAAAACATCACCTAACTGTTTTGGAGAAGCTAAATTAAATTCAACAGCAGCTTCTTTATAAATTGTATCTTCTAGTTTTTGAATATCTTCAACTAATTTTTCTGACAATGAATTTAAAAATTTAGCATCCATTTTAATTCCTTCTAACTCCATAGAAGCTAAAACCCGAAGCAAAGGTATTTCAATTTCAGTATACAGTTTTGTGAGATTATATTTTTCTAAATCCTTTTCAAAAATTTCTTTTACTTGTAAAGTTACATCAGCAATTTCAACAGCATAATCTGCTTGTTTTTTGAGATCTATATCACGCAGTAAAAGTTGATTTTTGCCATTTTTCCCAATAATAGATTCTAGACTTGCGGTTTGGTAATTTAAATAAGTTTCAGCAAGTATACTTAAATTGTGACGCATATCTGGATTTAGTAAATAATGCGCTAACATGGTATCAAATAAAATGCCTTTAACTTTAATGGAATAATTATTTAGTATTTTAATAGTGTGTTTAATATCGTGGTTAACTTTTTCAATAGCTTCATTTTCAAAAAAGGGACGGAATTCTTCTAAATTTTTTTTTGTTTTGGTAATATCTTCAAAAAGTGAAACAAAATATCCTTTTTCTTTTTCGTAGGAAAATGAAACCCCAATAATATCAGCTTCAAAAGAGTTTGTTCCTATGGTTTCAATATGAAAGCTAACTGATTTTTGCTCTAATAATTTTTTAATAAATAATTTTCGTGAAAGTGGCGTGTTTATGTATTGATATACATGGTTGGTATTTTTTGTGGTTTTATAACCTGTATCAATAATTTCTTCTGATGTGTTTTCTGTATGTGTTGAAAATAAATCGAATTGTTGGTTTGCTGAAGTTTGAACTTTTACAGTAGCACCAGCTTCTTCTTTTTTAGGAATTGCATTAACTTCAGGATGTGATTTAAATATATTAGGAAGACTTTCAGCAATTCTCCTAAATTCTAATTCTTTAAATATTTCATTTGTTTTTTCTAAATTAGGGTGGTTTAATTCATAATCTTTTTCGTGAAATTTCACAGGGCAATCTAATATAATAGTAGCCAATTGTTTTGATAGCAAACCCAATTCTTTATTTGCTTCAATATTCTCTTTCATTTTACCTTTTAATTCATGCGTATGGGCTAATAAATTTTCCATACTTCCATATTCTTTTAAAAACTTTTTAGCCGTTTTGTCACCAACACCGGGTAATCCGGGTATATTATCTACGGCATCACCCATCATACCTAAATAATCAATCACTTGTTCAGGGCGTTCAATTTCAAATTTTGCTTGTACTTCTGGAATTCCCCAAATTTCAATTCCATTTCCCATTCGAGAAGGTTTATACATAAAAATATTTTCTGAAACAAGTTGCGCAAAATCTTTATCAGGGGTTACCATAAATGTTTTAAATCCTTCTTTTTCAGCTTGTTTAGAAAGTGTTCCAATTAAATCATCGGCTTCAAATCCTTCTTTTTCAATAATTGGAATATGCATGGCTTCCAATATTTTATGAATATAAGGAACTGCAATTCTAATAGCTTCAGGTGTTTCTTGTCGGTTTTTCTTATATTCTGGGAAAGCTTCATTTCGTATATGAGAACCTCCTTTATCAAAAGCAACAGCTAAATGATCGGGCTTTTCTCTTTTAATAACATCCAATAAAGAATTTGTGAATCCTAAAATAGCAGAAGTATCCATCCCTTTTGAATTTATTCTTGGATTTTTTATAAGTGCATAATATCCGCGAAAAATTAAAGCGTAAGCATCTAAAAGAAAAAGGCGTTTTTGTGTTGACATTGATTCTGTTTTTATTAAAATTTTGATTTGGGTAAAAGTAGTAAAATCAATTTAACATTTTATAAATTACCTTAAATATCAGTTTTTTGGTTACTCATGTATTTTCACTAAAAATATTTATTAGAAAAAGGTTAATACTGTTAAATACATCTTAAGATTAATATACAAAGTATTACAAGTCATAAAATAGATTTAGTTTTGTTATATGGCAAGATTGATAATATTTGTAATAATAGTTTTAGCGATAGATTTTTATGCTTTTCAAAGTGTAAAAACTGTGACTAAAAAGAAATTTATTTTTGTACTTTACTGGTTGTTTTCATTTGCAGTTTTACTAAATTTAATTTATGAACTTTCAACTTTTAGTTCAGGAGGGTTATCTCAATCTGTAATGTTAGCTTTTGGGTTGGTAGTTTTAACAATTACTCCCAAAATAATTTCGGTTTTAATATTATTTGGCGAAGATATTTTTAGAATATTTAAAACAACTTTTAATTATTTTTCAAACTCACCTTCAGCAGTTTTTTTTCCTGAAAGGCGTACGTTTGTAAGTAAAGTTGCATTAGGTTTGGCTGTTATTCCTTTTTCTTCAGTTTTATATGGTATGGTACAAGGAAAGTATAATTTTCAAGTGATACAACATACTTTATATTTTGACGATTTACCAACTGCTTTTGACGGATTTAAATTAACACATATTTCAGATATTCATAGTGGTAGTTTTGACAATGTTAATAAAATTGCTCACGGTATAAATTTAATTAATGAACAAAAGTCTGACGTAATTTTATTTACTGGAGATATTGTAAATAATAAAGCAGAAGAAATGGATCCTTGGATTTCTATGTTTAAAAGTTTAAAAGCTAATTATGGAAAATATTCAGTTCTAGGAAATCATGATTATGCAGAATATGCACGTTGGAAATCAGATGAAGAAAAAGCTTTAAATTTTCAAAAAATAAAAGATATTCATCCAAAAATAGGATTTGATTTACTGTTAAATAAAAGTATTTATTTAGAAAAGGAGAACGAAAAAATAGCAATTGTTGGTGTTGAAAATTGGGGTAATCGTTTTAAAAAAGCAGGAGATTTAAAGCTAGCTTCTTCGAAAATAACGAAAGAAGATTTTAAAATATTATTAAGTCATGACCCTTCTCATTGGGAAAGTGAAGTTAAAAACCATAAGGATAACTATCAGTTAACACTTAGTGGTCACACACACGGAATGCAGTTTGGTATTGAAGTACCAGGTATTAAATGGAGCCCAGCTCAATATGTTTATAAGTATTGGGCAGGTATTTACAAAGAATTTGGACGTTATATAAATGTGAATAGAGGATTCGGGTTTTTAGCATTTCCTGGAAGAGTTGGTGTTTGGCCTGAAATAACGGTGATTACTTTGAAAAAGAAGTAGATAACTTTTTTTCAAATTAAAATGTTACATTTGTAAGTGCAGTAAGTTTTATTTTTTGATTATTGTTAGAAAATATTTTAAAATTATGACAAAATTTGGAGAATTAATTAGCTCAGACATCCCTGTATTAATTGACTTTTTTACTGATTGGGACGAAGATTCTAATGATTTACATAGTGTTTTAAGAAATGTTGCAGCTGCTTTGGGTGATAAAGCCAAGGTAATTAAAATTGACATTGAAAAAAATGAAACACTTGCTAATGCATTGAGAATTAAGGGAAATCCAACTTTTATAATTTATAAAGATGGGGAGATGAAATGGCGTCAATCTGGAACTCAAGATGCAAATACTTTAATAAGCTTAGTTGAACAATACGTTTAATTATTCAAGTAATTTTATTGAAGGAATATCCTTTAGAACTGTAATAAACTAATATTTGCGGCAATACAAATTTTAATTTTTCACTAGCCTTTAAACTATCATGAAAAACAATAATACTTCCATTTTCGGTGTGTTTAATTACATTTTCTAAACACTTTTCTTTTGTAATTGTAGTATCAAAATCTGCACTTAATACATCCCACATAATTATTTTATAACCGTTTTTTCTAATTTTTCTTGATTGTGAAAAGCGTAATTTGCCATAAGGCGGTCTAAATAGTTTTGAGTTATTGAATTGTTGTTCTGCAACTTCAATATTAGTTAAGTAAGTATCTAAATTTGTGGTATAACCATTTAAATGATTGTTTGTATGGTTGCCTATTGAATGTCCGTTTTTAATTATTTCTTTAAAAATTTCAAGATGTTTTTCTACATTTTTCCCAATACAAAAAAAAGTAGCTTTTGCATTATATTTCTTAAGTTCGTTTAAAGTCCACTCAGTAATTT
>SDWL01000247.1 GCA_004195315.1 Lutibacter sp. | reverse complement strand
TGCTAAATACCAAACTCCAAACATAAAAGCAATCATTCTTGCAGGTACTAATTTACTTACATAAGAAAGACCAACAGGCGAAACACAAAGTTCACCCAATGTGTGAAATAAATAGGCTAAAATTAGCCAAAGAATACTAACAGAGGCTGTTTTTGCTCCTTGTGGTATTCCAGCTGCTCCATACGCTAAAACCGCAAACCCAATGGCTAAGAAAAACAAACCAATAGCATATTTTGATGCTGGATTTGGGTTGTATTTACTTTCCCACCATTTCGAAAATAAGGGTGCAAAAGCAATTATAAATAAAGAGTTTAAAATTAAAAACCAAGTAGCTGGAATTTCAATTTCATTCTCTTTTTTTTGCGTTATTTTAGCATTAATATTTGTTGAAATTGCAGCGGCTTGCTCGTTTGATAAGGATTTAAAATTAACCCCTTTTTTATCAATATCAATAATTGCAATTTTATCGTCTTTAACATATTCCGAAGAAGATCTAATAACAGTGATACTTTCACTTAAAACGGCATTTTCAGGAATAACAGTTTCTGCAGTTATTGGAATATTTTTTAAAGTACCATCATTAGAAACTATTTGATACGTTGGATAAGAAATCTCATAAGAAAATGTACTAAAATTGTTGTTTATTTTCCAAATAATTAATCCCCAAATAATGATAAAACTAAATCCTAAAATAATGTTAGATAACAAATATTTTTTGAAGGTTTGTTTAAAGAATAAGAATAAGACCCAAGTAATTATTCCAATTGGAACCACTGTAATAATTATATCAACAATGTTAAAAATGAATGCTGAATTACCAGATAGTATTCTGCTTGTATAATCTTTCGCGAAAATACTCATAGATCCACCAGCTTGTTCAAATGAAGCCCAAAAGAAAATAATGAAAAAAGCAAAAATTACTACAGCAATCATTTTGTCTCTAGTGATAGGACTGTATCTTAAAATTCTTGAAGCTATTAAGTATAAAAATAAAATTAAGGTAACAATTATAGTTGTTCCAGAGAAATCAGTTCCACCAAAACTTAGCATATTAAAATCTCCAATTTTAGATAAAGGATCATTTATAACCCAAGTTAATCCTGAAATTGCAACAATAATTATAAGAATTTTATCTACTAAAGTAAACGGATTTAATTTGTCTTCAATTTTTGTGTGATTGTCAGTTTCAATAGTTTTGTCTACTTTATTTGGTTTTTTACCAACTTCACCAAAAATATTTTGCGCCAATGTAAATTGTAACAAACCTAACAACATAAAAATACCAGCCAAGCCAAATCCCCAACTCCAACCTAAAATTTCGCCCATATATCCACAAAGCATAATACCTAAAAATGCTCCGGCATTCACACCCATATAAAATATGGTATAAGCACCATCTTTTTTCTCAGGAACATCTTGATAAAGAATAGATATAAAAGAAGTCATATTTGGTTTAAAGAAACCAGTTCCAACTACTAATAATCCCAATCCTAAATATAAGAAAAATGGATTTGATTCTATTGCCATACTGGCGTGACCTAAGGTCATAATTAGTGCGCCAATAACTATGGCATTTCTATTTCCTAAATACTTATCGGCTAAAATACCTCCTATAATTGGTGTTAAATAAAGTAATGCTAAATAGGTTCCATATAAAGCTAAAGCGCTTTCTCTTGGCCAATCCCAGCCTCCAATTCCTAAAGAGCTTACTAAAAATAATACTAATAGTGCACGCATTCCATAAAATGAAAAACGTTCCCACATTTCTGTAAAAAATAACACAAAAAGCCCTGCAGGATGCCCTAAAACTTGTGTTTTAAAAAAGTCATTGTTCTTTTTACTCATCTCTTAAAATTAAAATGTTTATAATCTATAAAACTGCTACGAAAATAGTGAAAACAATTCATTTTTTATATAGTAAAGGCCGATTATCTAAGACTTAAATGAGTGTATATTCTATTGCTATTTTTAAGGTGCTCATTTAGATTTAAAAGAAGGTTTTATGGACTTGAATGCTTGTGCAAATTTTCGGTAAAATATTAGGCTATTGATTATTAAAAAAAGAAAATCCTACTTAATTAATAAGTAGGATTTTTTAAAATGTTTTAATTGTAGTTAAATTGATTCTTTAAGTTGTTTTTCTAAAGCTTCTTTTGGTTTAATTACCAACTTGTCATAAAAATAAAGAGCAGTAATTGTAAACACACCAATAGCAACAATTACATACCATAATTTATTTGGGTTATAGCTATCCCATAGCATGGTAGTCATTTCCCAATGTCCCATTCCTAATTTTTGTTCAGCAAGGGCAAAATACTCATTTTTAGAAAAATCTTTAGTTATTTCAGGCATTTGTATACCTCTTGTTGCCATTTCTTTTTGTAATAAAGTCAATTTATCTGACCAATCTTGATAAAGACCACCTGAAATAAATTTAGTTAAAAAATTTCCTGCAGCAACAGGTAAAAAATAAGTTCCTTGATAAAGCGCTTCCTTTCCTTTGGGAGATATCAAAGCTATAAAAGAAGAGAAGGTAGGGTTGGTAGTCATTTCTCCAACGGCAAATATAACAGTACCTATTATAGTAAACATTACATTGTTAGTATAAAAAGTCAATCCAATACCTATAGCCGCAATAATAAAACCTCTAATCATGGCAGTTACATGGCGCATTTTTATAACAAAGAACGAAACAAACATTTGCAAACAAACAATCATTAAAGCATCAATATTTGTAAACCATTCAGGTTTTACTTGTCCGTTATCACTAACTAGATTTCCAAGTCCTGGCCAAAACTCCGTAATAGCAGCACTTAAAGCTGATGAATCAACCCAGTCTTCAATAAATGTGGGTAAAGTATAAAATAATTGGTTAAACATAGTCCAAAAACCAACCATTAATACTAAAAGGACTGATAAACGTGTATCTTTAACAGCTTCCAATATTTTTTTAAGAGAATTTAGAATTGCAGTTCCTATCGGTTCTTTTTTTGTTTCTTCTCTATAAGGTTCTTTAAAGAAGAAAAGAACCATTAACAAGTTAATTCCAATTACAACCGCCGCTTGGATAAAAATTAATTTCCACCCATAAGTACTTCTAAGGTAAGATGATGATGCTGGACCAATAAAACCACCAATGTTAACCATCATATAAAAAATACCAAATCCCAGAGTTCCATTTGATTTATTTGTAGATTTAGTAATAATTGCAGAGGCTACGGGTTTAAACATCGCTGCTCCAATTGCAACGAATAAAAATACAAAATACATACTCCAATAGGTATCTACTTCACCCATCATGTAATAACCTACAATTAGTATTACATAAGCTATTATAAGAGAAAGTTTATAGCCTATTCTATCAGCTATTACACCAAAAAATAGGGGGAGAAAATATAAAAGAGCGGTGATATCCGACATAATATTTCCTTTTTGGATATGGTTAAATCCAAGGCCGCCTTTGTCTGTTGAACCTACTAGGTATAACGCAAACAAAGTCCACATACCATACCATGCCCAACGTTCCATAAGTTCCATAAAACTACCTATCCAAAAAGTTTTATTAAAGGATCCTATGGTTTTAAAAAATGATTTGTTTTCTGTACTCATATATCTGTCTCTTATACACATCT
>SDWL01000014.1 GCA_004195315.1 Lutibacter sp. | reverse complement strand
TTAGGTTAATAAATGTAAAAGATTAAAAAAATCCCTGTATAAAACAGGGATTTTTTTTAATATTTATTTTGATAAATAACACGATTTATTCACAGGATAAAGATAACACTTGGGTTGTTGGTGGAGGTATAAATGTTGTTGATATTAGAACACCGGATGGTATTATCGGAATAATTAAAGATTATGGGAATGCCAGCATTGAAGATTTAAACATGTATGGAGGAGCTGTTAGAGTTTTTGTTGCTAGGTATATAAAAAAAGGAGTTACTTTACAGTTATCTGCATCTGGTAATAGAATTAAAAAAGGATTTGGTTATAGTACAGAGGCTGATTTAATAAACGATTCGTTTTTTGCAACGGATGCAAAATTAAGATATGACTTAAATGAATTAATTGGCGAAACTAACTGGTTTGATCCATATGTATTAACAGGTGGAGGTTATTCAAAAATTGGGGATTCAAATAATTTTAATGTAGCAGTAGGTTGGGGTTTTAACGCTTGGATTTCACACTCAGTTGGTGTGAATTTCCAATCAGATTATAATCATCATCTAAAATCTACGGCGACTGATTATTTTCAACATAGTTTAGGTCTGGTTTTTAAACTAGGTAGTAGTTCAAGATTTAGATGGAGATGAAGATGATAAAATTTAATTAAAACGTATATAATTTATTAACTTGCATTTCTAATTTCTATGAATGCAACAATCAACTTTATTTCAAGTTTATAGCGCTTCAGCTGGTAGCGGAAAAACCTTTACATTGGTAAAAGAATATTTAAAAATTCTTTTATCTAGCACCAATATTTATAAATTTCAACAAATTTTAGCAGTTACGTTCACAAATAAGGCCGCCGGTGAAATGAAAGCACGTGTTATTGAAAATCTTCACTCGTTTTCAGATAAACAAACAAACGATATGCTTCCTGTAATTTGTAGCGAAACAAATTTAACTGAAGAAATTGTTTTTAACAGATCACAATTAATTTTAAATGCTATTTTACAAAATTATTCAGCATTTAGTATAACTACTATTGATAGTTTTACCCATAAATTAATTAGAACTTTTGCACATGATTTACATCTTCCAATGAACTTTGAAGTTGAAATGGATGCTGAAAGTTTATTAAATGAAGCGGTTGATGTTGTGATATCAAAAATTGGAAAAAACAAGGAATTGACAGATTTGTTGGTGAGCTATTCGCTTCAAAAGTTAGATGATGATAAAGCCTGGGACATATCAAAAGAACTTAAAACCTTTGCTAAAATTATATTAAATGAAAACCACGCCAAGCATTTAAATGATTTAAATAATATTTCTATTAATGAATTCAAATTATTAAAGGAAAATCTTCAAAAAGAAAACAAAAAAATTGAAGAAGAATTTTTAGCCATTGGAAACAAAGGATTAAGTATTATTAATGAAAGTGGTGTTGAAGATAAAGATTTTTATTATTCTCAATTTCCCAAACATTTTAATGCGCTCTCGGTTTCTTATAAAAAAGCTTCATTTTTTGATCAAAATACTTTTAAAAAAAATATTATTGAAGAAACATTCTATTCAAAGTCTAAATCTGCTTCGGTGAAAAACGCAATTGATGCTATTATTCCTCAGCTAGTAACATTGTATAATGAGTCCGAATTATTATTCCAGCAAAAGACACTGAATGATTTAATTTTAAATAGTTTAATTCCATTAGCTGTTTTAAACTATATAAACAGTGCTTTAGAGGAGATTAAAAGCGAAAATAATATTTTGTTAAATGCTGAATTTAATCAAAAAATAAATGATACAATTAAAAACGAACCAGCACCTTTTATTTATGAACGGTTAGGTGAAAAATTCAAGTATTATTTTATTGATGAAATGCAAGATACTTCAGAATTACAATGGAAAAATTTAATACCATTAATAGATAATGTTATTTCATCAGAAAATGACCTTGGTGAACAAGGAAAATTGTTGTTGGTTGGTGATGCAAAGCAATCAATTTACAGATGGAGAGGCGGTAAAGCAGAGCAATTTATTTCGCTTTCTTCAGATGAAAAAAAGATAGAAAACAATCCATTTCAAGTTGAAAAAACACAATCTAATTTAGAAACTAATTTTCGAAGTTATTCAGAAATAATAAATTTTAATAATTCCTTTTTTAAGCATATTTCACGATTTTTAAACAACGAAAGTTTCAGCAAATTGTTTTTAGAAGGAAACAATCAGAGTACAAATAAAAAAGAAGGTGGTTATGTACAAATCTCCTTTGTAGAAAAGCAAAAAGATGATGAAGAAAGAGATTTGGTTTACCCTAAAAAAGTTTTAGAAATCATTAAAAATTTAGATAGTTCTTTTGAGAAAAGTGAAGTTTGTGTGTTGGTAAGAACTAGAAAACAGGGAATTGCAGTTGCAAACTATTTGTCAGAAAACGGAATTGAAATTATTTCTTCAGAAACATTGCTTTTAGGTAATAGCGCTAAAGTAAGTTTTATTATTGATTTATTATGCGTACTTCAAAATCCGTCAAACAAAGAATATAAAATTAAATTGTTCTATTTTTTATATGAATATTTAAAAATTGAGGAACAAAAACATCCGTTTTTCGAAAGATTTATTAATTTAACCAATATTCAATTTTTTGAAGCATTAAGAAATTTCAATGTGTTTTTTAATTACACTGAGTTTGTTCAAAGTCCGTTTTATGAAAGTATTGAATATATTATAAGAAGCTTTAATTTGGTGTCAGAATCAGATTCGAACATTCAGTTTTTTTTAGACATTGTTTTTGAGTTTCAACAAAAGAAACAAGTTTCACTTAATAGCTTTTTAGAATATTGGGAATTAAAAAAAGATAAGTTGAGTATTGTAGCTCCTGAAGCTAAGGCCGCTGTTAGAATTATGACTATTCATAAGGCAAAAGGGTTAGAATTTCCTATAGTAATTTATCCGTATAATATTGAAATTTATAGACAAATAAACCCGAGAGTTTGGTATTCATATAGCCAAACAAGTTCAATAAAATCGGTTTTGATTAATGCTAGTAATAAATTAAATTATGTTGGAGAACAGGGAGAAAACTTATTTAAGCAACAAAGAGATGAGTTAGAATTAGATAACTTTAATATATTATATGTTGCTTTAACACGACCAATTGAGCAATTGTATATTGTTTCAGAAAAAAGCGGTTCTGTAAAAAACGAAGAAAACCTAAATCATTCATCTGGACTTTTTATAAATTTTCTAAAAGAAATAAATGTATGGGATTCTGAAAAATGTGAGTATAGTTTTGGTGATAAAAAAAGAATTAATATTCCAAAAATAGTTGAGAATAAAACAACTACACAAAATAGTTTCATAACAAATTCATGGAAAAATCATAATATTTCTATTGTAGCTAATTCATCATTACTTTGGGAAACAGAACAAGGTAAAGCAATTGGTTATGGTAATTTAATTCATGAAATTTTATCTAAAATTAAAACAAAAAATGACATTCCTAAGGTTTTAAATCAATATGTATACAAGGGTACGATTAATAAAATTCAAGAAAATGAGATTGAAGTTGTTTTAAATAATATAGTTAACCACCAGCAATTACACACATATTTTGAGCAAAACAAGCAAGTTTATAATGAACAAGAAATTGTAACTTCAGATAAGAAAATTATAATTCCAGATAGGTTGGTTGTTAAGGATAATAAAGTAATTATTATTGATTATAAAACTGGGAAACCAGATAAAAAGTATCACGAGCAAATTAGTAATTATGCAAAGACGTTAGAAAACTTAAACTATTCATTAGAAAAAAAATTATTGGTTTATATTAATTCTGAAATTAGTGTAGAAGAAGTTTAAAATTGAATATTTTTGTGAAAAACAAATTATTATGTACGGTAAAATACAACAACACTTACAGAAAGAATTACAAGATATAAAAGACGCAGGTTTATTTAAGTCTGAGCGAATTATAACAACTTCTCAAGATGCAGTTATAAAAATTAGTACAGGTGAAGAAGTTATCAATTTCTGTGCAAACAATTACTTAGGATTGTCAAATAACGAAGAAGTAATTCAAGCGGCAAAAGACGCAATGGATTCTCATGGCTTTGGAATGTCATCAGTTCGTTTTATTTGTGGGACACAAGATATTCACAAACAATTAGAAGAGAAAATTGCAACTTTTTATCAAACAGAAGACACTATTCTTTATGCAGCAGCATTTGATGCTAATGGAGGTGTTTTTGAACCACTTTTTTCAGATGAAGATGCTATAATTTCCGATTCATTAAATCATGCTTCAATTATTGATGGCGTTCGTTTATGTAAAGCTTCAAGATATAGGTATAACAATAATGATATGGTTTCATTAGAAAATCAACTTATTGAAGCTAATAAAAAAGAACATCGTTTTAAAGTTATTGTAACAGATGGTGTTTTTTCTATGGATGGAATTGTGGCAAGTTTAGATAAAATATGTGATTTAGCTGATAAATATGATGCGTTAGTTATGGTTGATGAATGTCATGCTGCAGGTTTTATTGGGAAAACTGGGAGAGGCACATTAGAGTTGAAAAATGTTATTGGAAGAGTAGATATTATTACAGGAACACTTGGAAAAGCTTTGGGTGGAGCTATGGGAGGCTATACAACTGGTAAAAAAGAAATTATTGAATTGTTGCGTCAACGATCTAGACCTTACTTATTTTCAAATTCTTTAGCACCTGCTATAGTAGGCGCATCCTTAAAAGTTTTTGAAATGATTTCAAATGACACTTCTTTAAGAGATAAATTAGAATGGAATACTAACTATTTTAAAGAAGGAATGTTAAACGCAGGTTTTGATATTGTTAAAGGTAACTCTGCAATAGTTCCGGTAATGCTTTATGATGCTAAATTAGCTCAAAACATGGCAAATGCGCTTTTAGAAGAAGGTATTTATGTGATAGGCTTCTTTTTCCCTGTAGTTCCTAAAGAAAAAGCAAGAATTAGAGTACAATTATCAGCTAGTCATAATAAAGAACATTTAGATAAGGCTATTGGCGCTTTTATAAAAGTTGGAAAAAACCTTAACATATTATAGAAAATCAGCAAAAACACACCATATTTAAGATAATTTTGTATTTTTGTCATTAAGTTTAAGCGAAAAGAGCTTAACTTAAAAAAAAAGAACATTAAATTTAAATTTTTGAAAATGAAACATTTAAAAGTAGCCTTATTGGCTTTATTATTAATTACTGGTTTCAGCAATGTTAATGCGCAAGATGAAAATAATCCTTGGGCAATTACTCTTGGCGTAAACGCAGTAGATTTTTACCCAACTAACGCAGGTTTGGTTGGTCATGGAGCTTGGCTTGATGAGTTTGTTAACGTGACTGATCATTACAACATTCTTCCTTCTATATCTAAAATTACTGTTAGTAAATATTTAGCTGATGGTTTTAGTTTTGAAGTTGGAGGAGCATTAAATAAAATTACTAAAGTTGGTGATAATAGCGTAAATGACTTATCATATTTCGGTTTAGATGGGGCAGTTAAGTATGACCTTAACAAAATAATTGGGAATACTTCTTGGTTCAACCCTTATGCATCTGTAGGTGGAGGTTACACTTGGTTAGATGATTTAGGAACTGGAACTTTTAATGGAGGTTTAGGAGTTAATTTTCGATTTAATGATAATATAGGATTAAATATTGAGTCTAAATACAAGCACACATTTGAGAGTAATATTGTACAACATTTCCAACATTCTGTAGGGGTTGTAATTAATTTTGGTGGTACAGACACAGATGGTGATGGTGTTTATGACAAATTTGATGCTTGCCCTGATGTATTTGGTTTAGCTGAATACAAAGGTTGCCCAGATTCGGATAGTGATGGTGTAATTGATTCAGAAGATGATTGCCCAAATACTGCAGGTTTAGCAGCATTAAAAGGTTGTCCTGATGCTGATGAAGATGGAATTGCAGACAAAGATGATGCTTGTCCAAATGCTAAAGGAACGAAAGCTAACAATGGCTGTCCTGATACTGATGGTGATGGTTTAGTTGATAAAGATGATGCATGTCCTCAAGTAGCAGGTCCAAAAGAAAATAAAGGTTGTCCTTGGCCAGATACTGATGGGGATAGTGTTTTAGATAAAGATGATAATTGTGTAAATGAAGCAGGTCCAGCATCTAATAACGGCTGCCCTGAAATTAGCCAAGTTGAAGTAGCTAAATTAGAAGAGTTATTTAAAACGGTATATTTTGAATCAGGAAATGACTTATTTAAAAAAGAAACTCCTGCTAAATTAGATGAAGTAGCTACAATAATGACAAAGTATACTACTGCTGAATTTAGTATCTCTGGACATGCAGATAGTACAGGAAGTGCTAAACGTAATCAAGAATTATCTGAAAAGAGAGCTATTTCAGTAAAAAACTACTTAGTTTCAAAAGGAGTTGCATCTAGCAACTTATCATCTAAAGGATACGGTGAAGATATGCCAATAGCATCTAACAGTACAAGATTAGGAAGATCTAAAAACAGAAGAGTTGAAGTGAAATTAGTTGACTAGTTAAATTTTTTCTTTTAATTATAAAAAAACCATTCGTTTACGAATGGTTTTTTTTATTTTTATAAATTAAAAACAAGCTAGATGACATCATTTATTTCAAGAGTTATTGACGATATATTTAGTAAACATAAATGTTATGAAAACTTAATATTTATACTTCCTAGTCAGCGTTCTTGTGTGTTTTTGAAAGAAGAAATTTTAAAAAAAATACCAACTTCATCATTTCTACCCAAAATTATAAGCATTGAAAATTATATTCAAGAAATTGGAGATATTAATTTAATTGATAATACACAATTACTCTTCGAATTTTATAGCATCTACAAACAAAATCTACCAAAACAAAACATTGAGCCTTTTGATGCATTTTCTCAATGGGCTACTATTGCGCTGCATGATTTTAATGAGATAGATAGCTACTTAGTAAATTCAGAAGATTTTTTCACAAATTTAAGAGATGTTAAGCGACTAGATGAATGGTTTCAAGATAAAAAACCAAGTCAATTAGCAGTAAACTACCTTCAATTTTTCGAGTATTTACACATTTTATATAAAGCACTCAATAAAAAACTTAAAAATAATAAGTTTGGATACCAAGGGCTTATTTATAAAGAAGCTAAAGATAATTTAGAATTTTACATACATAATAATATAAATAAGCATATTGTTTTTGTTGGATTTAATGCTTTAAATAAAGCCGAAGAGTATATTATTCAGGAATTATTGAACAACAATATAGCTTCAGTTTATTGGGATGCCAATGAAGCAATTTTTAATAAATTTAATGAGGCTGGCGTTTTTTTAAGAAAATATAAAAGCGAATGGGCTTACTATCAAAAAAATCCTTTTTTATGGATTAATAATGAAGAGTTAACAAATCAAAATATAAATTTAATAGGAGCACCTAAAAATAGTACACAAATAAAATATGCTGGAGAGCTTATTTCTAAATTAGAAAATTTTAACAAAACAGCATTGGTATTAGCAGACGAAAATTTATTAACGTTAGCACTAAACTCATTACCAAACAATGTAAAAAACATTAATATTACTATGGGATATTCTTTAAAAGATATTCCAATCGCAAGTTTGTTTGATTCGTTGTTTAAGCTACATTTAAACCAGCAAAAATTCAACAAGAAAAACGAACATTTATTTTATTATAAAGATGTTTTAAACGTCTTAAATGACCCTTTTTTAAATAAATTATACAATGAAACACTTCAAAAAATAAGCACTAAAATTAAAAGTGAAAATAGTATATTTTTAGATTTGGAAACATTGAAAAAATGTATTTCATCAGTTGAAGTTGAAGAACTTTTATTGTTGTTTTCTTTGTTTGAATTTTCAACAAATATGAACGCTGTAATTACACAATGTTGTGGTTTATTAAATAAATTAAAAGAGTTTGTTATAGGTGTTGAAAAGGAATATTTGTATCGTTTTTATACAATATTTCAACAACTAGAAACACTAAACTCAACATACAACCATATCGTCGATTTAAAAACTCTAGCATTATTTTACAATCAGCTATTACAAAATGAAAAGCTTTCTTTTCAAGGTGAGCCATTACAAGGGTTGCAATTAATGGGAATGCTTGAAACGCGCGCATTAGATTTTGAAACGGTTATTATTACTTCAGTGAATGAAGGAATTTTACCAGCAGGCAAGAACGATTTTTCTTTTATTCCTTTTGATATTAAAAAGCATTTTGGATTGCCAACATATCAAGAGAAAGATTCAATTTTTTCGTATCACTTCCAACGATTATTGCAGAGAGCAAAAAATATTTACTTGATTTATAATACAGAAAATGACGGGTATGGATCAGGTGAAAAAAGTCGATTTTTAACCCAACTTGAAATCAATAATCCATCAATTACTAAAACAATTATAAGCCCAAAAGTTCAACATTTAGAATTTCCCTTAATTCAAATTGAAAAAACATCGGAGGTAGTTAAAAAATTAAAAGAGGTTTTTATCAAAGGTATTTCACCATCAGCATTGGCCACATATATTTATAACCCAGTTAGTTTTTATGAGCAAAAAGTTTTAGGTATTAAAGAAGATGATGAAGTTGAAGAAATCATTGCGGCAAATACTATGGGATCTGTAATTCATGATGTTCTTGAAGAAATGTACTTACCTTTTATAGGGAAGTTTTTAAGTAAAGAAAATATTGCTGAAATGCAAAAAAAATGTGATGATTTACTTACAAAATATTTTAGAAAACATTATTTAAAAGGAAACATACAAATAGGTAAAAACAAATTAATTTTCGAAGTTAGTAAAAATCATATTAACCGATTTTTAAAACAAGAATTACAGTTGCTAAATGAAAATAAACAATTAAAAATTTTAGCTTTAGAAGAGAAATTAAACACTGAAATAACGATCGAAGGTGTTGATTTTCCTGTAAATTTAAGAGGAATTGTTGATAGAATTGATGAATTAGATGGCGTTACTCGAATTATTGATTATAAAACAGGTAAAGTTGAAGCAGGGCAATTAAAAATGTATGATTTTAGCCTTATAAGTGAAGATTATAAATACACAAAAGCAATGCAAGTGATGTTCTATTCATATATGTATACATCCAAAATAAAACCTATTACGCCATTGCAAAGCGGTGTTATTTCATTTAAAAATTTAAATTCAGGGTTTTTAAAAATGAACTTTTCAGAAAAGCCAAGAGGCTCTGATTTTGAGGTTTCAGAAGAAAGAATACAAAATTTTATGAATGAAATTAAAAATCTAATTAGTGAAATTTTAGACCCTAAAACACCTTTTGTTGAAAATAAAAACTTACCATTTTAAAAATATAATATGCAAATAACTAGAAATAAAATAGTAAAAAGTACGCAACACACTAAGCCAATAGTTACTGATACATTTTATATAAGAGACAACAAAAAGAAACCAGTAGTTATTTTTTGTCATGGATATAAAGGCTATAAAGATTGGGGTGCTTGGGATTTAGCAGCAAAAGTATTTGCGAAAAAATCATTGTTTTTTGTAAAATTCAATTTTTCACATAACGGAGGAACAGTTGAAGAACCTATAGATTTTCCAGATTTAGAAGCTTTTGGTGAAAATAATTATATAAAAGAATTAAATGATTTAGAAGATGTAATTAATTGGATAACTAATAATCCTGATTTCAAAAATGAGATTGATATAAATAAAATTACGTTAATTGGACATTCACGTGGTGGCGGAATTGTAACAATAAAAGCTTCAGAAAATAAAAAAATAACCAAGGTGATTACTTGGGCAGGAGTTTCAGATTATGGAGCTCGATTTCCCAATGGTGAACATTTAGAGGAATGGAAAAAACAAGGTGTTTCTTTTATTTTAAATGGTAGAACACATCAACAAATGCCGCATTTGTATCAGTTTTATCAAAATTTTAAAGAGAATGAACAGCGATTAACTATAAAAAACGCAGTTTCAAAATTAAAAATTCCACATTTAATTATTCATGGAGAAAATGATGAAGTTGTTTTACCTATTGAAGCTAAAAACGTACATTCTTGGAACCCTAAAAGCGAACTAATTTTTATTGATAAAATGAATCATCCTTTGGGTTGTACACAGCCTTGGAAAAATGTAAATATGCCACCTCATTTAAAAAAAGTAGTAAAGCATAGTATAGATTTTATTATTAAAAAATAATTTTTTAAATGATTATTAGAAGAGCAATAATATTAGATTTAGATCAACTTCATGTACTCACAAAAAGTTGTGCAAAAAATATGATTGATAACGGTATTTTTCAATGGAATGAAAAGTATCCTTCAAGAGAAGTTTTACAAAAAGATATTGAATTAGGTCAAATTTGGAAATTTGAAGTGAAGGGAATTATTGTAGGGATTATTGTATTAACTGAAATTGAAGATGATGAATATCTAAATGTGAAATGGTTAACAGAAAATTACAAAAACCTATATATTCATCGTTTAGCTGTTCATCCAAATTTTCAAGGGAAAGGATTTGCTCAAAAATTAATGGATTTTGCAGAAGATTATGCTAAAGAAAATGAATACAAATCTATTCGGCTAGATACATTCAGTCAAAATAAAAAAAATCTTATTTTTTATAAAAACCGTAATTACATAAAACTTGAAAGTATTTATTTTCCTAATCAAAGTGAACATCCTTTTTACTGCTACGAAAAAGATTTAAATGCATAAAGAGTCAAACATAACTTTTAAAGGAATTAATAAATTAGCAATACCGGCTATTATTGCGGGTATTGCAGAACCTTTACTTTCAATTACCGACACTGCTATAGTAGGGAATATTCAAGTAAATCCAACTGAAGCTTTGGCAGCTGTTGGAATTGCAGGTTCGTTTATTTCTGCATTGATTTGGATTTTAGCGCAAACTCGTTCTGCAATTTCAGCAACAGTCTCTAAGTATTTAGGTGCAAAAAAGTTACATGAAATAGCTACTTTACCGGCTCAAATTATTGCAATTAACTTGGTTTTAAGTATAATAATTTATTTTGCTACTACATTTTTTGCAAACGAAATATTTCAACTCTACAACGCTGATGGGCTTATATTAAACTATTCTGTTGCCTATTTCAAAATACGAGCTATAGGTTTTCCTTTAACCCTTTTTGTTTTTTCAACATTCGGTATTTTTAGAGGTTTACAAAACACTTTTTGGCCTATGGTAATTAGTATTATTGGTGTAGTTTTAAATATAATATTAAGTTTAATATTGGTTTATGGTATAGAAGGTTATTTTAACCCAATGAATGTAGAAGGCGCTGCTTGGGCAAGTGTGATTTCACAAGTAGTCATGGCTGTTTTAGCGTTGGTTTTAATTGTTAAAAAAACACCCTTTAGTTTAAAAATAACATTTCCTTTTAATATAGAAATTAAAAATTTACTAACTATAAGTCTTAATTTAATAATAAGAGCAATTGCGTTAAATGTTGCTTTGTACTTTGCAAATTCATATGCAACAAAATATGGAGATAATTATATAGCTGCACAAACCATTGCTTTTCAAATTTGGTTATTTTTTGCTTTTTTTATTGATGGATATTCGAGTGTTGGAAATATAGTTTCAGGAAAGTTATTAGGTGAAAAAAACTATAAAAAAATGTGGAAGTTAAGCATTAAATTGAGTAGGTATTCTGTAGTGGTTTCAATATTATTAAGTATTTTTTGTGCAGTTTTTTATTTTCAAATAGGAAAACTTTTTTCTCAAGATGAACTAGTTTTACAATCATTTTATAGTATTTTTTGGATAGTACTTCTTATGCAACCTATAAATGCAATTGCTTTTGTTTTTGATGGAATTTTTAAAGGACTTGCAGAAGCTGTAACACTCAGAAATTTATTGCTCGTCGCTACTTTTTTAGGTTTCATACCAGTACTTTTAATTGGAGATTACTTCAATTTAAAATTATACGCAATTTGGATTGCTTTTACAGTTTGGATGTTGTTAAGAGCTGGAATTTTAGTGATAAAATTTAGACTGAAATATTTACACAAAAACGCGTAACTTTGCCCATTATGAGCAACGGAAGTTTATACACACACATTCAAAATAAAATTGCTACAATTGAGTTTGGGCATCCAGCTAGTAATTCTTTTCCAAGTGAGTTGCTGAGTAGGTTAACAGCTTCTCTTAACGAATTAAGCGCTAATAAAGATGTTCATGTTATTATCTTAAAAAGTGAAGGGGAAAAAGCTTTTTGCGCTGGAGCTTCTTTTGATGAATTAGTAACAATTTTAAATTTTGAAGAAGGAAAACAATTTTTTTTAGGTTTCGCCAATGTAATCAACGCCATGCGAAACTGTTCAAAATTAATTATTGGGCGAGTTCAAGGAAAAGCTGTGGGTGGTGGTGTTGGATTGGCTGCAGCTTGCGATTATTGTTTTGCTGTAGAGCAAGCATCTATAAAATTATCGGAATTAACCATTGGTATTGGTCCTTTTGTTATTGAACCAGCTCTTACAAGAAAAATTGGGGTAGCTGCTTTTAGCGAATTAACATTTGATGCAACTAGTTGGCAAAATGCTTATTGGGCAAAAGGAAAAGGCTTGTATGCAAAAGTTTTTGAGTCAATTAAGGAAATGGATGCGGCAATTGAAATTTTCGCTTCCAAACTTTCTAGTTACAATCCAGAAGCTTTGGTAGAAATGAAAAAGGTTTTATGGAATGGTACAGAAAACTGGACAGTCTTATTAGATGAAAAAGCTGAAATTAGTGGAAAATTAGTACTTTCCGATTTTACAAAAAAAGCATTACATAAATTTAAAAAATAATAAATGTTAGCAACTTTTATAGCGTTATTACAACAAGTAAATATTGAAGAAAAGTTGAAAGATGCACCTTTAGATTATCAAATAACTTATTACATAACAAGTTACCTTCCTTTTGTGGTTCTTGTAGTCCTAGCTTATTTTATGTATTATAGAGCGAAAAACAGAAAAGATTTAAATGATTAATTTAGGAATAAACAGTATGAATACTATTAGAATAACAAAACAATTTCATTTTGAAACAGGTCATGCATTATACGGATATGATGGGAAATGTAAAAATGTACACGGGCATAGTTATAAACTTTCTGTTACTGTAATTGGAACGCCTATTAGTGATTCAACAAATGTTAAATTTGGAATGGTTATAGATTTTGGCGACTTAAAAAAAATAGTTGCTTCAGAAATTGTAGATAAATTTGATCACGCAACAGTATTTAATAAAAACACACCTCATATTGAATTAGCAAACGAATTAGAAAAAAGAGGTCATAGCGTAATACTTGTAGATTATCAGCCAACTAGCGAAATGATGTTGATAGATTTTGCTAAAAAAATAAAAAATAAATTACCAGAAACTATTAAATTATATTCCTTAAAATTACAAGAAACAGGAACTTCAGATGCGGAATGGTATGCTTCTGATCAAAAGCCTATCTAAATCTTTCCGAATGGAAGATTTTAAAGGGTTACATAATTCAACAAAATTAGGTTCCGTTAAAGGTATTCATAGTATTATTTAAACCAGCAGTTCCAAACGATTTTATAAGCTTAAGGACTTGTTCTAGGCGTTCTGGTAACAGTTTGCTTTCTTCTGTACCCCATTCTCCAAGAACAAAGTCTGATTGCCTACCTGTTGAAAATTCTGAACCTACACCAAATCTAAATCGTGCATACTTTTGTGTTTGTAAAACAGCATTAATATCTTTCAAGCCGTTATGTCCACCATCACTTCCTTTGGCTTTAACTCTTATTGCTCCAAATGGTAAATTTAAATCGTCACAAATTACTAATAAATTTTCCTGAGGAATATTTTCTTTAGTAAGCCAGTATTTTACAGATTTACCGCTTAAATTCATATAGGTTGAAGGCTTTAATAAAATAAAAGTTCTTCCTTTAAATCTAAATTTAGCTATAGAACCTAATTTTTCGCTTTCAAAAGTAATTTCTTCTTTTGAAGCTATTTCATTTAAAATTTCAAAACCAATATTATGTCTGGTATTGCTATATTTTTCACCAATATTTCCTAAACCAACAATTAAGAATTTTTTCATAGAATCAACAGTTGAGGTTTTGCTTTTAGCTCCGAAAATTAATTTTAGATATCGAAATAATTGCATTGAACAAAAGTAATAAAAAGAATGTGGTTTTTTAAAAAAGAAAAAGCGTTGCAATTTGCAACGCTTTTATATTGTTTTAGTATAAGAATGTTATTCAGTAGCAGCTTCTTCAGCAGCTTCACCTTCACCTTCTTCTTCTTCACCATCAGTTGCAATAGCTGAACGAGATGTTCTAACTTGAACCACAACAGTAGTTTCTGGGTGTAGAATAGAGAATTTATCATTTGCTAATTCAGTTACAACTAATTTATTACCAATTCTTAATTTAGAAATATCAGCATTAATAAAATCTGGTAAATCAGCAGGTAATGCTCTAACGCTTAATTTACGTTTTGCAAAACTTAAAGAACCACCATTAATTACACCTGGTGATGTACCAACTAATCTTACTGGAATATTCATAGTTACCAGTTTATCATCAAATAATTGGTAAAAATCTATGTGCAATATTTTGTCAGACACAGGGTGAAATTGAATGTCTTGTAAAATTGCATTAACAGTTATTCCTTCTAATTCAATCGTTGCAGTATAAACGTTTGCTGTGTACACTAATTTTTTGAATGAAGTTTCATCAGCTGAAAAGTGTAATGGTTTATCCCCTCCGTATAATACGCAAGGTACCTTTCCAGCATTACGTAAGGCTTTAGTAGCTACTTTACCTACGCTTTCTCTTTGAGATCCTTTGATTGTAATTGATTGCATTTATTTATATATTTATTAATTATTTACATTAAAAATTGTCCGCTAATAGAGGTGTTTTCTTGCACCTTATGCATTACATCTGCGAACAAAGGGGCGCAAGTTACAACTTTTATTTTGGAACTTTCTCTTTTTAAAGGAATTGTGTCAGACACAATTAATTCTAACAATTTAGAATTTTCAATTCGTTCAAAAGCTTTTCCAGAGAGTATAGGATGCGTACAAATAGCACGAACACTAAGTGCTCCCTTTTCCATCATTAAATCTGCTGCTGTGGTGAGTGTTCCTCCTGTGTCAATCATATCATCAACAATAATTACATGACGATCTTTTACTTCACCAATTAACTCCATAGTAGAAATTTCATTTGCTTTTAAACGCTGTTTGTAACAAATTACAACTTCACTTTCTAAAAATTTTGAATAAGCATAAGCGCGTTTTGAACCTCCCATATCAGGGGAAGCTATTGTTATGTTTTCTAAATTTAAACTATGTATGTATGGTAAAAAGATAAAAGAAGCGAATAAATGATCAACTGGTTTTTCAAAAAAACCTTGGATTTGATCTGCGTGTAAATCCATTGTCATAATTCTGGTTGCTCCAGCGGTTTGTATTAGATTTGCAACTAATTTAGCGCCAATAGCAACTCTCGGTTGATCTTTTCTGTCTTGTCTTGCCCATCCAAAATAAGGAATTACAGCAGTTATATGACGAGCTGATGCTCTTTTAGCGGCATCTAACATTAGTAACATTTCCATTAAATTATCTGAATTTGGAAACGTTGAACCAACAATAAAAACACGTCTTCCTCTTACCGATTCTGCGAAGGCGGGTTGAAATTCCCCATCGCTAAATCTAGTAACGACTACATTTCCAAGTTTAAGGCCATAATTTTCAGCAATTTTACCAGCTAATTCAATACTTTGTGAACAGGCAAAAATTTTAGGTTCTGGGTAAGGGCTTTCCATTTTTTTAGTTGTGTTAATTAGTTGAGTTGTTATATGTTGTTGTTTATTTGATGCAAATTTAAAATTATTTAAACGGATATAGTATAACTTAGTTAATTTTTTACGCATTAGATAAAAAATATTATTAAATTTGCATTCCAATTATCATTTGCCTCGATGGCGGAACTGGTAGACGCGCTGGATTCAAAATCCAGTGTCTTAGGACGTGCGGGTTCGATTCCCGCTCGAGGTACGAATCTAAAACCTTAACACTATGATTTTATAGTTGTTAGGGTTTTTTGTTTTAAAAATCTCCTCCTGAATCACCCCCTGAAACTA
>SDWL01000246.1 GCA_004195315.1 Lutibacter sp. | reverse complement strand
AGATGTGTATAAGAGACAGAACTAAAGCTATAGAAAATCCTCTTTTACCAGCTCTGGCAGTTCTTCCACTTCTGTGTGTGTAATATTCTAATTGTTCAGGTAACTGATGATGAATGATAAATGCTAAATTATCTACATCAATTCCACGAGCTGAAACATCAGTAGATATTAATACTTGTAGACTACCATTTTTAAAAGCACGCATTACTTTATCTCTTTCTTTTTGTTGCATATCACCCTCTAAAGCTTCAACAGAAAAACCTTCTTCTTTTAAAATGGTTGTTAAATTTTGTGTACCTAATTTCGTTCTACAAAAAATAATACCTCTTTCGTCACCTCTCTTTTCCAACAATTTAACTAATAATTCTGGTTTTTCTTTTATAGTAGTCTTTATAAATTGATGCGTAATATTAACATTCACCAAATCGCTTTTATTTACTTGCACTTTTGGAGCATCAGCTTGAATATACGTTTTAACTATACGTTTAATTTCTTCGGGCATGGTAGCAGAAAACAACCAAGTATTTCTTGAACCCGTAGTGTATTTTAAAATTCTATTTAAATCTTGTTTAAAGCCCATATTCAACATTTCATCAGCTTCATCTAAAACCAATGTTGAAATTTTCTTAATATCAATCTCTCCTTTTTCAATTAAATCTATCAATCTTCCAGGAGTAGCAACAACAATATGAGTGGCTCTTTTTAATGATTTAATTTGTTTGTCAATTTTTTCACCACCATAAACACCTTCTACAAATATTTTATCATCACTATATTTTGTGAATTTAAAAAGTTGCTTTTTTATTTGCTGAACTAATTCTCTTGTAGGAGCCAAAATCAATGCTTGAATTGCGGGTGATTTTGTATTGATATTATGTAAAATTGGTAATCCAAATGCTGCCGTTTTACCAGTTCCTGTTTGTGCCAAACCCACAAAATCTGTCTTGGATTTTAATAAGATAGCAATGGTTTTTTCTTGAATTTCTGTTGGTGTTTTAATTCCAAGATCTTTTAAGGCTTCTATATATTGTTTATGAACTCCTAATTCTAAAAATGTTGACATACTTTTGTATTTATAAAAATGCAAATATACTCTTATTTATATGGCTTAAGTATATATTATTTAAATAGCTCAGAATTGAATAAATGAACGGTTCAAATTAAATTTTTAGAATCATTTAATGAAATGCAAAATCAAGTTTAGCATGACGAAATCACATCTAACTTCTTGCTAATCAATGATTGAAACACCGTTTAAGTCGGTTGTAAGAATTTCACTCATATAATCAAAATAGGGTCTCATAGCTTTAAATGAAGTGCTTACTTCATCAAAAAAATGAGGATTTAAAACTTCTTCATCAGTAAATTCCCTTGTAACAATAAATTGTTTCATTCTAATTAAATCCATATCTGGATGCTCTTTATCAAAACCTCTTGGAGCTGTTTTTAAAGAATCACCTTTTAATTTACCAAAATGTTTTACAAAGGTTTTGTTATTTAATATTTTTCTGATTTCAGAAGTATCCATTTCAAACTCTTTACGAATTCTTAACAAGTCATCTTTATTTGGTTCCCAAAAACCACCTGCTAAAAAACTTTCTCCTGGTCTGATTCTTAAATAATAACCACCTCTTAATCGTTTTGTTCCTCTCACAAAATTACCCGCAAAGTGTGGTTTATATGGTGTTTTATCAGTTGAAAAACGGACATCACGATAAATACGGAAGATCTTCACACTTTCAATTTCATCATGTGTTTTTAAACCCTCCATTAAAGCATTGTAAAAATCTTTTGCTTTTGTCTGCTCAACTTGAAAAGCTGGTTTATGCTCATTAAACCAATCTCTGTTATTATTTAGTTTTAATTCTCTTAGAAAGTCTATTGTAGTTTTTGAGATAGATGTCATTTTGATTTTTTTAGAATGTTAAAAATAGTGAAAATATCTGTTATTAAAAAAACACCAACTTATATCATAATGAGCCTGTCGAAATATCTTAATTGTTCCTATTTGTTAGAAGCTTCAACAAGCTACCATTGACGTCTTTTTTTAAGTATCTGATAATCATTACATTTAAATGATTTCTAAACCAAGTTCTCTAGCCATTCTTTTTACAGAACGTTGCTTGTTTAATAGCATTTTTTCTTGATACTTTTTTATACCGTTCTCCACATATTCCAATCCTTTTACAAATAATTTCCAATACAGTTCTGCCAATTTTCTTGCGACTGCTTTTATAGCAACAAGCCCTCCTTTTTTAGCCCGTATTTTTCTGCCAAATACCCCTAAGGCAATATGTTTGCTATTTAATAAACTTACTGCAGCTTGTTTAAAGATCAAACCTGCTTTAGGTGTTCCTTTAACTTTATAGTTGCGATTTCTTTTACCAGAATTATGTTGTTTTGGTGCTAATCCCAACCAAGAAGTAAAATGCTTTTCAGAGCTCCATTTTTCCAAGTCCGTTCCTACCTCTGATAGTAATTGCATCCAACTGTAATCTGTAATTCCAGGTAAGACCGTAGCATCTTTTCCTTCAAATATCTTTATTAAATGGAATCCCATATCTTCGATATTAGGTTTATGGTGTCGAATTGCCTTTCTTGATTTGTTCGGTTTAGATTGGTTTGACCCATCTTTGGACATCTTCTTTAATACCTGCTCTAACCTAATATCACAGCTCGCTATTTGCTCCCTATAAAAATCATAACATTTTACAGCTTGTTCTAAACTAAACAAAGATGATGCACTATAATGTCCGTTTAAAGATTTTACAACCAATGCGGCTTTTGTTTTTAAAATTCTAGAATCACAAAATAATGCTAGTTTTTCTGGATCTCTTTCGCCTGATAGTATCGCACGGATGATACGCATACCACTTACGCCATGAATTTGACTAATAACCTCTTTTAAACGAATATTCATTAAAACCAAAGCCTTTTGCATATGATTGATATGCATAGCGCTACTACGAATATGATCTTCGCGTAAGCGTTGGTAAGCTCTTAACTCTTGCACTAAGTTATCTGGAATAAAACATCTGTTCAATAAGCCGTAGCTATGTAGTTGTTGTATCCATTGACAATCTTTAACATCGGTCTTTCTTCCTGGCACTTGTTTTGTGCTTCTGCCATCCACCAACCAAACATCTAAATTTTTACTAAGTAAAATATCATAAAGAATTACCCAATAAACTCCTGTAGCTTCCATGGCTACTGTCTCTATGTTGTGACTCAATAAATAATCGCCCAACACCTCCATATCATCGGTAAATGTATCAAAGTTTTTAACAGGCTCGTTCTCAACACTAACAAATAGCTTTTTAGCTCCAATATCTATTCCTGCTACATGTTTTCTTATTTTTTCCATCTTAAAATGGTTTTAAAACCAAATTGCTTTCAAAAAATAAATGACGCTTGAAAGACTACCATACGGACATCAAATTTAAAAATTTGAGTACCAAATTCGCTTACTCTATTTTTGAAAATCATACTCAGCTACAGGTAATTAAACACTATTCTAGTAACGATTATTTTGCAATCTGGTAGATTTAATACTAATTTACGTCATTCCCTCCGCTTGAAAAAATTTTTTCTCGGGTCTCAGTTTGACAATTTAAACGTTAGTCTTATCTAAACTATAAATCACTGTATATTCCTGAATGC
>SDWL01000245.1 GCA_004195315.1 Lutibacter sp. | reverse complement strand
ATTCTAAATTTTGAAATGCTTTAATACTATGATTTGTATTTGGATCAGTCATAATGGTATCTTCACCCATAATATATAGTGCTTTTATTTTTCCTTCAATAGCAGCATCTAACATTTGAGGAATTTTCAATCCTTCAAGTTCTGGCATTTTCTCAACGCCATATTTTTCAGCATAATATTGTTGAACTTCAGGTTTGTTAATATCTAAATATCCAGCCCCTTGATGTGGTTGTACACCCATATCTGCAGCACCTTGTACATTATTTTGTCCACGTAATGGATTTAATCCAACTCCATTTCTACCAATATTTCCAGTCATCATGGCTAAGTTAGAAAGTAACATTACTGTTTTACTACCTTGGAAATGTTCAGTAACGCCTAAACCGTGAAATTCCATCGCTCTTTCTGCTGAAGCATAAGCAATTGCAGCTTCTCTCACTAAATCTTTAGAAACTCCAGTAAGTGTTTCCAATTCTTCCATATTAAGGTTTTCAACATGGTTTTTAAAATCTATATATTTTTCTGTGTAAGATTCAATAAAATGTTGATTTACTAAATTTTCTTTCACAATATAATGTGCAATCATATTTAAAATAGCAACATTTGTTCCAGGTCTAATTTGTAAAAAATAAGTGGCCAAATCGGCTAATTTGGTTTTTATAGGATCTACAACAATAGAAGTAACCCCTTTCATAAACGCTTGTTTAATTTTTGCGCCAGTTACAGGATGCCCTTTCACTGGATTTGCACCAAATAAGAAGATAGCATCGGCTTGTTTTAAATCTTCAATAGAATTTGTGGCTGCGCCTGTACCAAATGATTTTTGCATTCCAAAAGCTGTAGGAGCGTGGCAAACTCTCGCGCAACCATCAATATTATTTGTTCCAACAGCTACACGAATCATTTTTTGCATTAAATAATTCTCTTCGTTTGTAGCTCTTGAAGAAGAAATTCCTCCAATTGAATTTGCTCCGTATTTGTTTTTTATATCTATTAACTTTTTAGCAATAAAATCATAAGCTTCATCCCAAGTTACTTCTTCAAATTTCCCATTCTTTTTTATCATAGGTTCGCGTAACCTATCTGGATGATCGTAAAATTGAAACGCAAAACGACCTTTTAAGCAAGTATGTCCTTCATTAACTTCAGCATTTTCAGGAGCTTGAATTCCTCGTATTTTACCATCTATTACAGAAACATCTAACTGACAACCAACACCACAATACGTACAAGTTGTTCTAACAGTTTTATCGGCAATCAACGTTTTTGTTTCAAATATATCTGTTAATGCTTCTGTTGGGCATGTTTGAACACACGCACCACAAGAAATACAAGCAGATTCATCAAAAGATGTATCGAAACCTTTTATAATATTAGTTGCAAATCCGCGACCAGACATATTTAAAATCATTTCTCCTTGAATTTCTTCACAGGCTCGAACGCATCTAAAGCAATTTATGCATTGTGATAAGTCTGATTTTATATAAGGATGTGCTCTATCTATTTCAATATCTAAATGATTTTTTCCATCAGGATAGCGTACGTTAGGAATTCCAATTTGAGCAATAGTTTCTTGAAAAGGTGTGGCCTTTTTTCCTTCGGATGGGAAAATTTTATCAGCAGGATAATCAGTTAAAACCAACTCAACAACATTTTTACGAAGCCGTTTCATTCTTTCAGTATTGTGATAAATGTACAATCCTTCAGAAATAGGAGTGTGGCAAGAAGCCATTGTTTTTGTAATTCCGTCTTTTTCACGAGCTACTTCAACAGAACAAACTCTGCAAGAACCAAAATTTTCCAATCTATCATCTTGGCACATTGTTGGAATTACGTTTTTATCTTCTTCAATTCTTCGAACAAATTCTAAGATGGTTTCACCTTCATTAAAATTGTATGCTGTGTTGTTGATATATGCTTTCATATTTAATTTTAGTTTGAAGTAAAATAGTGTTGAAGTTCTTCATTAAAATACTGCAACGCATTTTTTACAGGAAGTGGAATTCCGCCACCTAATGCACAAAGAGAACCAATTTCTAAGGTTTCTAATAAATCATCAAATAGTTGGTGATCTATTTTATAGTCTTCGTTTTGAGCTTTTTGAAGCATTTCCATTCCTCTAAATGAACCAATTCTGCACGGATAACATTTTCCACAAGATTCATCAGCTGTAAATTCCATCAAATGTTCTAAGAATTTTATCATTGGAAAATCAATTGGAATTGAAACAAAACTTGCGTGACCTAGTAAAAACCCGTTTGAATTCAAAGATTCAAAATCTAATGTTAAATCAGCTATTTTATGCATTGGTACAATTCCGCCAAGCGGACCACCAATTTGAAGTGCTTTAATTTCAGATTTAAATCCGTTGCCAAATTCGTAAAAAATAGTATGTAAATCTGTGCCCATTTCAATTTCGTACATTCCTGGTTTATTAAATAAACTATCTAAAGAAACTAATTTTGTTCCGGTAGATTGTTTTGTTCCTAATAAAGAAAAAGCATCACCACCATTTTCTAATATCCAATGAATATTTGCAAAAGTTTCTACGTTGCTTAGCACTGTTGGTTTTCCGAATAAACCATATTGAGCAGGATATGGAGGGCGAACTCGAACTTCAGGGCGTAAACCTTCAATTGAATTTAAAAGTGCAGTTTCTTCTCCGCAAACATACGAACCTTGTCCGCGAATAATTTTAAAACGAAAATCACCAATCAGGTTTTTTTCTTTTAATTCTTGAATTGCTTCATCAACAATTCTAATAGAATCAGGATATTCACCTCTAATGTATAAAACACCAGTATTTGCACCAACGGTTAAACCGGTCATGTACATTCCAAACAACACTTTATGTGGTTGATGTTCCATTAAATACATATCTGAATAGGCTCCAGGATCACCTTCATCGGCATTACAAACAATGTATTTTTGAGTATTTTCTTCTTTTATAACAGCATCTAACTTAAACCAAAAAGGAAAACCAGCACCACCACGACCACGTAAGTTTGAAGTTTTTACTTCCTGAATTACTTGGTGTGGATTCTCTTTGTGTTTTTTAGCTAAGGCATAGAATTCTGAAATATTTTCAATTTTAGAGGTTAAAATTGGTGTGGTATTACAGTCTACATTATATTGGTTTACTTTGTATTCTTTTGCTTTTATAATTTTGTTTAGTTGTTCTTTATTCTCAGCAGTATAAGTCTTTTCATCAAACATAAACGCACTGTTGGTATGACAGCGGCCAACACAAGCTGCGTGACCAATTTCTTCTTCGGCAAAATGATTTTCTAAGTTTTTGCGAAGATTATCTTGTGTTTTAGCAGTCATACAAGCAGTTCCACTGCAAATGTGTACTTTTTTATTTCGGTTTTCTTCACGGGTAAAATCGTAAAAAGAAGCAGTTCCAACCACGACAGAATCATCAATTAAAAAGCGTTTTGCTAATTCTTGAAATTCTTCATTTGAAGCATTTTTATGAGATAAACCAGCTATATTTTCGAATAAATTATCCTTTAGCTCTTTTCGGGATGATAATGTACGTATATTTTTATTTGCCATTTTTTACTGAGTATAATGGGTAAAAATACTAAAATTTAATGATTATGCTAAAAACGATTAAAGCTTTTCACAAATCAAAACTAGGTATTGGTTCTGTCTCTTATACACATCT
>SDWL01000244.1 GCA_004195315.1 Lutibacter sp. | reverse complement strand
CGTATATATTGAAATTGTATTAAAAGATAATTCAACCCTTGTGGTTAGAGGAAGTTTAAGTAATTTAATGGAAAATTTGAACCATAATTTTATACGAACTCATAGAAGTTATATTGTAAATACTGGTTATTTAAATGAGATGAATAAATCTTCAGTAAAAATCAATGATGAATTAATACCAATAGGAAGTAAATACAAAGAAGAATTAATTAAACGAATAAACTCAATATAACTTCTTAAATGTAATTTAATCAGCTGTTAAACAACTTAATATGTCAAAATACAAACAATCTTTCCAATCTAAATTACCAGAAATACCAACTTCAATATTTTCAGTAATGAGTGGGTTGGCAAATGAGCATAATGCACTTAATTTATCACAAGGTTTTCCAAATTTTGAAAGTGATACTAAATTGATTCAATTGGTAAATAAAGCTATGATGAATGGAAAGAATCAATATGCACCAATGTCTGGTGTTTTAAGTTTGAGGGAGGAAATTGCTACTAAAATTAATAATTTGTATGGTATTTCTTACAATCCTGAAACGGAAATAACCATTACAGCAGGCGCAACACAAGCTATTTTTACAGTTATTGCGGCAACAGTTAAAAAAAATGATGAGGTTATTATTTTTAAACCTGCTTATGATTGTTACGAACCAACTATTGAGCTTTTTGGTGGAAAAACAATTGCAGTTCAGTTAAATCCAGAAGAATTTTCTATTAATTGGAAAGATGTAAAAGACTTAATTACTGATAAAACAAAGATGATTATAATTAATACGCCACACAATCCTTCAGGTAGAATATTGTCTGAAAAAGATATGCTGCAATTAGAAGCATTGCTAAGAAATACCAATATTTTATTATTAAGTGATGAAGTGTATGAACATATTATTTTTGATGGAGAAAAACATCAATCAGCAGCTTTGTTTCCAGCATTGGCTGAAAGATCTTTTATTGTAGCTTCATTTGGTAAAACATTTCATAATACAGGTTGGAAAGTTGGTTATTGTATTGCGCCTGCTGAATTAACAAAAGAATTTAGAAAAGTACATCAATTTAACGTGTTTAGTGTAAATCATCCAACACAAGTTGCACTTGCCGAATATTTAAAAACACCTTCAAATTATTTAGAATTAGGAGGTTTTTATCAACAGAAAAGAGATTTGTTTTTAAGCCTACTTAAAGATTCACGTTTTGAGTTTTCACCATCTAAAGGAACCTATTTTCAATTGCTTAATTTTAAAAATATAACTAAAGAAAGTGATTATGATTTTGCCGTAAGATTAACTAAAGAACAAAAAATAGCATCTATCCCAATTTCGGTATTTAATAATGAAAATTACGACACAAAAGTGCTACGTTTTTGTTTTGCTAAAACTGACGAAACAATTAAAAGAGCTGCTGAAATATTAAACAAAATCTAGTTTTATTAGCCAATCAGTTTGTTTGTCAGTTCCAATATAATAAAAATGAGTATCAAACTTTTTGAAATCCTTTTAAAATAGTAATTCTTAAATCACTTGAACCAATATATTAATTAGGTTCTGCAAATGTAATATCCTCAGCTATTATATCCTCATTAATAACAAAAGATGAAGGTTTTTATACTTTCCATTCTTCATTGGGTTCAGGAAAACAAGTAATCTTCTGGGCATTGATAAACCCCACAAAAACAAAAAATAATAACTGAATTATAAGTCATTAGTTTCTCATTTTATAGTGCTATTTAAAAATCTTAAATTACAAATTTTATTTTAAAAAACATTCATCTAAAAATTGTAATTTCGCCCTATGCAATCACAACTTAAAATAGTATTAGTTCAGGCCAATTTAGTTTGGCAAAATCCTGAACAAAACAGAATTCAATTCGTAAAAAAAATAAATGCAATTAAAGAAAATGTTGATTTAATTGTGTTACCTGAAATGTTTACTACGGGTTTTAGTTTGCAGCCTAAAGGAATTGCTGAATCAATGAAAGGTGAAACTGTGGAGTGGATGCAAAAAATTGCTTTAGAAAAAAATGCTGCAATAGCAGGAAGTATCATTATCTCAGAAGATGGTAAATATTATAACCGCTTCTTATTTGTACATCCTTCAGGAGAGATTAATAAATACGATAAACGACATTTATTTACATTGGCAGGAGAAGATAAAGTGTATACTTCAGGAAAGGAAAAATTAATTGTGAATTATAAAGGGTGGAAAATTTGTCCGCTTGTATGTTATGATCTACGTTTTCCGGTTTGGGCAAGAAATGTTGAGGATTATGATGTGCTGTTGTATGTTGCAAACTGGCCAAAGCCAAGAATTGCAGCTTGGGATACTTTATTAAAAGCACGTGCTATTGAGAATTTGAGTTATACAATTGGAGTAAATAGAGTTGGTCTTGACGAAAATAATCTTGAGTATAGCGGTCATTCAGTAGGGTATGATGGTTTGGGTAAAAAATTAACACACATTAAAACAAACATAGAAGATAAAGCGATTATCACTTTAAACAAAAAGCACATTGCTGAAGTTAGAAATAAGCTCAATTTTTTGAACGATAAAGATACTTTTAAAATACAAGTATAAAATGTAAAATTTAGTGTCATTTTGAGCTTGTTGAAATATTTTAACTTCAACAAGCTCAATTTTACAATCTTAAAATGCTATTAACTTATTGGATTCAACCATATTTACTCTGCCTGATAGTTACAAATATTTGTTTAAAACATCACCATGTCTGTTTTCTTCAATAGTCCAAGCAAGTATCCATTTTACCAATCCATTATCTTTTTCTTCGTTTCTTTGTCTTTAAATCCCATCAATATCCAATAACCAAGATTCATAGGGTGGTAAAGCTTATTCTGTAATAGTATCACCAACTAAAACAGTCCAAAAATCATTGTCTAAATTTTTAGATAATTCTCTAATTTATTTAACTTCTTCCAAGAAATTTTAGCATTGTGAATTAGGAAGAAAGCCCGTAGGTTCCAATATTTTTTTAGGAGCAATTAAAAATTTATCTATAAAGCAGCTATACTTTTTTCTAGGGTTGGCATTACTTCTACCCTGATATTGTTTATCGACAAGTTTTTGATTTAGTTTACTAAGTCACTAAACTAACGAATTTTTAATTGTAGCTTCAACTTTTTGAAATAGGTCTTCAAATATCATCGATTTTGCTTCAATTGCTTCGTGTACTTCAAAAGTGATTTTCACACCTAATTCTAATGGAAACATTCCTTTTTCATTTAGTTTCCAACAGTTATTGATAGTTATAGGAATAACGTAAGCAGAAGGCACAAATTTGGTTAGCATTTTTAGACCATTTTCAGAAAAACGTTTGGGAATACCATCTTTACTTCTTGTTCCTTCTGGAAAAATAACTGCCGCATAATTATTTTTTTCAATATATTTTCCAAACTCTTTAATAGCAGTTAAAGATTGTCTAGGATCTTTTCTGTCAATTAAAACAGAACCTCCATGTGTTAAATTATACGACACCGCTGGGATTCCTTTTCCTAATTCAATTTTAGAAACAAATTTAGGATGATGTTTCTTTAAAAAAAATGAAAGAGGACAAATATCATGCATACTTTGATGGTTAGAAACCAAAATTAAAGGCACATTTTTTGGAATTGGATGTTTACTTATAAATTTAATTCGAGTACCTAATATATAAAGTAGGTACGTAAGTGTGCAATTCATGAAATCTACAGCCAGTTTATGACCTTTATATCTGTCTCTTATACACATCT
>SDWL01000243.1 GCA_004195315.1 Lutibacter sp. | reverse complement strand
AGATGTGTATAAGAGACAGAATTAGAATCGTTAATTGAAGAATTTGGTTTAGGTCATGTACGTAAAAATCGTGGTGATTTATTGTCTGGTGGTGAACGTAGAAGAACTGAAATTGCACGTGCTTTGGCTTCAGACCCAAAATTTATTTTATTAGATGAGCCTTTTGCAGGTGTTGATCCAATTGCTGTTGAAGATATTCAAAATATTGTAGCACATTTAAAAGATAGAAATATTGGTATTTTAATTACCGATCACAATGTTCAAGAAACGTTAGCAATTACAGATAAAACCTATTTAATGTTTGAAGGAGGAATTTTAAAAGAAGGAACCCCCAAAGAACTAGCTGAAGATGAAACTGTTAGGCGTGTTTATTTAGGTAAAGATTTTGAGTTAAAAACACGAAAATTTTAATACTATTTAGCTTAAATGAAAAATGAAATATAAAAAAATATTTACTAAAATAACTAATGAGTTAGCAACTTTTAAAGATAATGGTAATGTTGCTAATTATATTCCTGAATTAAGTACAATTAACCCAAATAAATTTGGTATTCATTTAACAACAATTAATGACAAACATTTTAATTTTGGAGATGCAAATGAAAAATTTTCTATCCAAAGTATTTCAAAAGTGTTGTCATTAGCAATGGCCTACAATTTAGAAGGTGAAGAATTATGGAAACGTGTTGATGTTGAACCCTCTGGAACACCTTTTAATTCACTTATTCAGTTGGAAACAGATATGGGAATACCGCGTAATCCATTAATAAATGCGGGTGCATTGGTAATCTCAGATATTTTGGTAAGCCACTTTAAAAACCCAAAAGAAGAATTTATTGCATTTGTTAGAAAAATTTCTGGAATATCAACTATTGATTATTGTTCAAGAATAGTAGAGTCAGAAAAATCTACAGGCTATAGAAATACAGCTTTAATTAACCTCATGAAATCCTTCGGAAATATTAAAAATGATATTGACATTGTAATGGATTTTTACTTTAATTTGTGTTCAATTGAAATGACTTGTAAAGAACTTTCTCAAACATTTCTTTTTTTAGCAACGTATGGTATATCTCCCTATACTGAAGAAAGAGTTTTAAGTAAAAGTAAATCAAAACGTATAAATGCCATTATGCAATTGTGTGGTTTTTATGATGAAGCAGGAGAATTTTCATTTAAAGTAGGTTTACCAGGCAAAAGCGGTGTTGGCGGTGGAATAGTTGCTATTTATCCTAATAAATATTGTATCGCTGTGTGGAGTCCCAGGTTGAATAAAAAAGGAAATTCAAGTAAAGGAATTCAATTTTTAGAACTTTTTACCACCGAAACGCAGACTTCCATATTTTAAAATAATTATTTTTTTCCTAATTCTTATTGAGCTCTTCAAATAAAAAACTATAAATAAAAGCTTTTTCCTTAATAATTGAATTAAATTCATTTGCACCATAATGACCTGTTTTATCCTGTGACCATAATAAAATTGGATTTATTTGAGATGAATTACTTTGTAATTCAGCAGCAAATTTATAGGAATGATACGGCGGGACTCTATTGTCATCACTTCCCGTTATAATTAACATTGATGGATAATTAATAGTACTATTAACATTGTGAAACGGTGAGTACGAAAGTAAATTATTAAATTCATCTTCATTTTTAATAGATCCAAATTCGTTAATGTTTGTATAAGCTGAACCTACCGAAGAGTTTTCAAATCTTAACATATCCAAAACGCCAACATCAATTACTGCAGATCCAAATAATTCAGGTTTTTCAATAAGAGCAGCTGCAGTTATTAAACCACCATGTGAGGTGCCAGTAATTCCAATTTTTTTTGGTTTTGTATAACCTTCTTTTATTAAATATTCAGCAGCACTTGTAAAATCTAAAATGGAATTTTTTTTATTTAAATTTCTCCCTTCACTCCACCAGTTAGCTCCTAATTCTCCTCCACCTCTAACATTTACATATGCAAAAGCTCCGCCTCTTTCAATAAAATAAATTACCCCTGGCTTATAAGATGGTTTTGCTATTGTACCATAGCCACCATAGGTATTAAGAAGAAATGGTGTATCTCCATTTTTTTTAATGGAGTCTTTATATACAATAAACATTGGCACCTCTACACCATCATGAGAAATGAATTTTTTTCTCATAAATTTATAATTTTCTGCATTAAAAGCAACTTTTACCTTTCCAAGATACTCAAAAGTAAAACTATCCAAATCCAATTTACAAGTTATAGGAGGTACAGTATATGATGATAGTTTAAAATAAAATTCATCATATAACTTTGAAAAAACTAAACTACTAACACTTAACCCTTCTGGAGCTGCTATTTCACCAAGAACTTTAGCATTGAAATTAACCATTGCAAGTATTGATGATTTTTCAGATTGATATGCAATTACAATTTTATCATCTAATATCTCATAATCTGTAAAAACTGCTCCTTCAAATGAAGGACTTAAAATTTTCCATTTTTTAGGTTGTGCCAAAGGAAATGAAATAATGAATTTTTTCTTTTTTATTGTAGTCAAAGCCAGTACTGTATCATTTTTATAACCAATAAAATTCATATCGTAATTTATATTTTCATATAGTAGTTTAAATTCTATATCTTCAGATTTAGAATCTGTATAATAGAAACTAAATTTTTTATCAAACCCATTTGATTTTTTAATGATATATAAATCTTGCTTTGGGCTTCCATAAATATTTAAGGACTCATTTTCATTTTCAACTTCAAATATTAGTTTATCATTAATCTGATCAGTTCCAAGTTTGTGAAACATTATTTTTGGGAAAATACGCTTTCCTTGAGCTGAATCAAAAGGGTATTTTTTATAGAAAAACCCTTGTCCATACCAATAAATTTCAGAAGAGATAGTGTTTTTTAAAGTCTCTTTAAAATAATGTCTTTTTTTAATTTGAACTATTTTAATTTCTTTCCAATCATTTCCATTTCTACTATACTGGTAAGCTAAAAATCTACCATTTTTTGAAGGTGTTAAATCAGTAAAAATTATTTGATCTTTGTTCGAAATAGAATTCGAACTTATTATTTTTTCAAACTCACTTCTACTCCCTTTAGAATAATATATTGATAATGTACTATTTGCACTTGCATACATTAATCTAAAATACAATTTATCATTTTTTGCAGGTTCAGTTAAACTATCATATTCCATTTTGTTATACATCAATTTCTTCATTTGCTATTCTGAATCAATTGATTTATTAAGTTTAATCAAATACTTTTTTGATGTTTTATTTTGTTGTGTTACCCAATTATTAACTTCTGTGCTTTGTAATTGTTCTAACCATTGAAAATTATCTACAATTTCATTACCATGATAAGTGTTTACTATAGGTTTCTTTAATGTTTTTGGGTAGTTAATTTGTGCATTAACTATTTGAAAACTTGAAATAGAAAATAATATAATGATGAATTTAATGTTTTTCATTTAGCAATTAATATGTTGATAATATCATTGGTATTAGTTGTGATCTCAATTATTAATTGTCTGTTTGGTTTTAAGTCGGATTTTCAAATTTCTAATTATTTTGTCTTTATAGTATCTTTAATAATTGCCGTAAATATTTATAATAAGAGATTGAAGTCGTCTTTTCAGAGGCATCTTAGAGCCTATTATAAATCCTGTCTCTTATACACATCT
>SDWL01000242.1 GCA_004195315.1 Lutibacter sp. | reverse complement strand
AGATGTGTATAAGAGACAGCATTATTGATTAGTATAGTTTTAAAATACACAAAAAATTATGAGCAAATTACCTAAAATTATTTATACAAAAACAGATGAAGCGCCTGCTTTAGCTACATATTCATTATTACCAATTATTGAGGCATTTACAAAATCTTCAGGTATTGATGTAATAACTAAAGATATTTCCCTAGCAGGGAGAATTTTAGCTTTATTCCCAGAATATTTAACTCCAGAACAAAGAATATCTGATGCATTAGCAGAACTTGGTGAATTAGCTAAAACACCTGAAGCAAATATTATTAAATTACCTAATATCTCTGCCTCTGTACCACAATTAATTGGTGCAATCAAAGAATTACAATCTCAGGGGTTTACAATTCCTAATTATCTAGAAGACCCTCAAACTCCAGAAGAAAAAGAAATTCAAGAAAAATACAATACTGTAAAAGGATCAGCTGTAAATCCAGTTTTACGTGAAGGAAACTCGGATAGAAGAGCTCCTAAAGCAGTTAAAAATTTCGCCAAAAAAAACCCACATTCTATGGGTGTTTGGTCTGCAGATTCCAAAACGCACGTTTCTACAATGGAAAATGGTGATTTTTTCTCTAATGAAAAATCATTAACTATTTCAAAAGCAGGTGATATTAAAATTGAATTTGTTGACCAAAACGGCTCTACTACAATTTTAAAAGAAAAAACAACTTTATTGGCAGGAGAAATTATTGACGCTACTGTAATGAATAAAAAAGCATTGGTGAGTTTTATTGAAGAACAAATTAAAGATGCTAAAACTAAAAACGTGTTGTTTTCACTACATATGAAAGCAACAATGATGAAAGTTTCTGACCCTATTATGTTCGGCCATGCTGTTACTGCTTTTTTTGCAGATGTTTTTGAAAAACACAATGTAATTATTAATAAGCTTGGAGTTGATGTAAATAACGGTTTTGGTGATTTAGTTGCTAAAATTCAAAACTTGCCAGAAGCTCAAAAATCTGAAATTGAAGCAGATATTAAAACTTGTTTGGAAAATGGACCTGCAATAGCAATGGTAGATTCAGACAAAGGTATTACAAATCTTCATGTGCCAAGTGATGTAATTATTGATGCTTCAATGCCAGCAATGATTCGTACTTCTGGTCAAATGTGGAATGCTGATGGAAAACTTCAAGATACAAAAACTGTAATTCCAGACAGTACGTATGCAGGAATATATGATGCTACTATATCGTTTTGTAAAGAAAATGGTGCATTCGATCCAAAAACAATGGGAACAGTACCTAATGTAGGTTTAATGGCTCAAAAAGCTGAAGAATACGGTTCGCACGATAAAACCTTTGAAATGCAAGAAAACGGTATTGTAAACGTTATTGACGCTTCTGGGGTAATCTTAATGGAACATACTGTTGAAAAAGGTGATATTTGGAGAATGTGCCAAGTTAAAGATGCACCTATTCAAGATTGGGTAAAACTTGCCGTAAATAGAGCTAAAGCGTCAAACACACCTGCAATATTTTGGCTGGACAAAAATAGAGCGCATGATGCTCAAATTATAAAAAAAATAAATGCTTATTTACCAAATCACAACACAACTGGGTTAGACATTCAAATTATGTCTCCTAAAGAAGCTACCTTATTTACATTAAAAAGAGTAAAAAATGGGCTAGATACTATTTCTGTTACAGGAAATGTATTACGTGATTATTTAACAGATTTGTTCCCAATTCTAGAATTAGGAACTAGTGCAAAAATGCTATCAATAGTTCCTTTAATGGACGGCGGAGGTTTATTTGAAACTGGTGCTGGAGGATCTGCTCCGAAACACGTTCAACAATTTACAAAAGAAGGTCATTTAAGATGGGATTCTTTAGGCGAATTTTTAGCTTTAGCTGTTTCATTAGAGCATTTAGGTGAAAACTACAAAATTCCAAAAGCTTTAATATTAGCTGAAACATTAGATGAAGCTACTGATAAATTTTTAGATAATAGTAAATCTCCTTCACGTAAAGTAAATGAAATAGACAATAGAGGAAGTCACTTTTATTTAGCTATGTATTGGGCACAAAAATTAGCAGCTCAAAACAAAGACATAGAATTAAAAGAACAATTTACTAAAGTATCAGCATCATTGGAAGAAAATGAAACTACTATTATTAATGAATTAAATGATGCTCAAGGATTGAAGATGAATATTGGTGGTTATTTTCATTTTAATGATAGTTTAACTGAAAAAGCAATGAGACCTAGTTTAACATTAAATGGTATTATTGCTGCTATTTAAAAGAATACATCAAAAAGCGTTCAAAAAACTTTAAATATTTAAAAGCGAGAATTAAAATTCTCGCTTTTTTTTTTAAATTGTATTTTAAAACTAAATATAGCACCCATCACTAGTAAAGTTCAAAGCTATAATCATTAAAAAAAATAACTTTCCATTAATATATTTCAATTTAGTATTTTTGAACAATACATATACCACTTAAGAAATTTAAGAAATGGCAATAAATAGAAATGAGTTAATACGTGGATTAAAATATGAGTTAGCTGCTTTTCCTTTATTAATTTTAGGCCCAATTTTAATAACAATAGGGTTTAAAGCTATAAAACAACAACAAAATTATATATGGCTAATAATTGGAATTGTGGTATCTTTAACTGCAATTACTCTTGGTTTCTTGGGAATACGAATAATTTTAAATGCTTTATTTAACGACAAACAATGAAGTTTTCTAATTATAAAAAATATACAAACTGGGAATATTGGCCTTCCTATATATTTTATATACCCGTTATTCCTTATGCCTGCTATCTAGCTTTAAAAGCAAAAAGTTTCGGCTTTTTCTCAGCTGTAAATCCTGCAATTAAAGGTTCTGGTAACGGTTTCGAATCAAAATATGCTACCGTTCAATTACTACCTGAAAAATATAAACCAAAAACAATATATGTTAAAATAGGTGATAAAACATCTGTTGCCCATATTTCGAGGTCGTTTACCCCAAGTGCAGCATGAACCATTTTAGGGCCTTTTCCTGTTAAAGATTTTAATAGGTGGGCAAAACCACTTTTTAGAGTCTTTTCAAGATCCAAACGTTCTTGTCTATCCATTAAACGATTGTCAGAGGTTAATAATGTACCAGCTTCTGTAAGTTTATCTAGAGCTACACGGTTTAAACAATCTATAAGATCATCGACTTCAATAGGTTTAACACAGTATTTAACAATGCCTAATTCAACTGCTTTCAAAATAGTATCAATATCTGAAAAAGCAGAGGTAATTATAACAGGTATCTGAAGTCCTTCATCACGAATGGATTTAATTAGAGTAAGTCCATCCATTTCAGGCATCCAAAGGTCACAAATTATAGCATCAAATGTTTGTTTTCTGCATAGTTCAAGGGCCTCTATACCGTTTGTGGCTGTTGCCAAAGAGGCAGCACGTTTTTTAAGAAAATGTGCCAGCTCTTGAAGCGCTTCAGGATCATCTTCAACATAAAGTAGACGAAGAGTATTTAGTAATTTTTCTCCTTCTGGAATGGTTTTTGTAGTCATAGGTATTCAGCAACCTTTCTTTAATATGGTATTCTTATTTCAAAAGCACAACCAGTAGTTGTGTCCGCTAAGGTAAGTTTTCCGTTAAAAGTGTCTTCTAGAATTGAGTTTGCCATTGCAAGTCCCAAGCCAGAGCCACCATCTGCCTCCTTAGTGGTAAAGTACATGTCAAAGATTTTTTCGATATTTTCCTTAGGAATCCC
>SDWL01000241.1 GCA_004195315.1 Lutibacter sp. | reverse complement strand
AGATGTGTATAAGAGACAGACCCTATATAGCGAAATTTTAGACTTAATCTCAAGTTATGAATATGGTTTTGCAAAAGAATTAGAAGCCGAATTTAATAAAAGAGGCAGAAAACTTAGCCCTTTTGAAACAGATGAAATATTTTCAACATTTGAAAAACAAGCACTCTGGAAACCTTTGATTGAAAAATCACGTAATAAAATGGCAAGCAGGGATTTAGCTTTTAGAGATGCATTGCACCTAAAATTAGAAAAATATATTACACCTATAAAAGCAGAAGATTATGAACGCTTTATTGGTGAAAAAAGTAAAGAGCTTAAGGAGCGATTAGAAGATGCTAAAGAGGTATTTAAACGTCTAAAAGAGCGAGGATAGTGATTTACATTAACATAAAACAAGCAATAGAAATACATAAAACCACTGTAGATATTAGTGGTGGAGGTTCTGACGGCGTTATAGATGCTGGAAAATTAGATAGTGTGTTAACACATATTCAAAATGATGATTACTACCCTACTTTTGAAGAGAAACTAACTCATTTGTTTTTTGGAGCAAATAAATTTCATTGCTTTGAAGATGGTAACAAAAGAATTGCGATTGCCTTGGGAGCTCAATTTCTTTTATTGAATGGATATGTTTTTATAGTAAAAATATTTATTCAAGAAATGGAAAACATCAGTTATCATCTTGCCTCTGGTAAAATTGAAAAATATTTACTCCTAAAAATAATTACAGAGGTGATAAACGAAAGTGAAATATCGAACGAATTAAAAATGGAGATATTTAACGCAATAGAAAATTAAAATTATGGCAAACATTACATCAGAAAGAGAATTTGAAACAGCCATAATACAAGCATTGGTTGATAATGGCGGTTATACAGAAGGTAATTCGGCAGATTACAGTCCAGAATTGGGAATGTTTAAATATGAAATATTAAGTTTTCTACAAGAAACCCAACCCAAAAACTGGCAAAAAATAGCATCTATTCACGGAGATCAAGTTGATAATCGCATTATCCAACGAATCTACAAAGAAATGGATTTAAGAGGGAGTTTAGATGTCGTCCGAAACGGTTTTACAGATTATGGTGTTCGTTTTAAATTAGCCTTTTTTAAACCTGCAACTGTTTTAAATAAAGACACACAAGAACTGTACAATAAAAATCAATTAAAAATTGTTCGTCAAGTTTATTATTCAGCAAAAAAAGAGAATAAAAATTCAGTTGATTTGGTATTGGTTTTAAATGGAATCCCTTTAGCAACTATCGAACTTAAAAATCATTTTACAGGTCAAAGTACTTCAAATGCTAAAAGGCAATACAACATCACAAGAGATAATAGAGAATTACTTTTTGCTTTTAAAAAAAGAGCATTGGTACATTTTGCAGTAGATGATGATGAAGTATTTATGACCACGAAATTAGATGGTAAAAAAACATACTGGTTACCTTTTAACAAAGGTTATAGAAATGGAAAAGAAAATCCACCAAACCCAAACGGTTATAAAACAGATTATCTTTGGAATAGCATTTTGACAAAAGACAGTTGGTTAGATATTATCCAACGCTTTATCCATTTGCAAGTAGAAGAAATACAAATTGAAGGAAAAACATTTAAAAAAGAAAAAATGATTTTTCCACGCTATCATCAATTAGATGTGGTGAGAGATATTGTAGCAGATGTAAAAGAAAACGGTGCAGGAAAAAACTATTTGGTACAACATTCGGCAGGTTCAGGAAAAAGTAATTCTATTGCTTGGTTGTCGTATCGTTTGTCAAGTTTACACAACGCAAAAGACGAGCGTATTTTTGATAGCGTAATTGTAGTAACAGACCGAAGAGTTTTAGACCAACAATTACAAAACACCATTTATCAATTTGAACACAAAACAGGAGTTGTTCAAAAAATAGATAAAGACAGTACACAATTGGCAGAGGCTTTAAATTCTGGTTTACATATTATTATTACAACCTTACAGAAATTCCCTTTTGTAATTGAAAAAGTAGAAGAATTTTCAGGTAGAAAATTTGCAGTCGTAATTGATGAAGCACATAGTTCCCAAGGCGGAGAAGCACACAAAAAAATGAAAGAAGTTTTGGGAGTATCAGAACCTGAAACAGAAGAAGATAACGAATACACAGCAGAGGATTTCATCTCTGAACAAGTAGAAAAATCGGCACAAGCAAGAGGAAAACAAAACAATATTTCATTTTTCGCCTTTACTGCGACACCAAAACACAAAACATTAGCCATTTTCGGCAAAAAGGGAGCAGATGATAAACCAGAACCATTTCATTTATATTCTATGCGTCAAGCTATAGAAGAAGGTTTTATTTTAGATGTTTTACAAAACTATACTAATTACGAATTGTACTTTCAGCTTTCAAAAGCTATTGAAGACGACCCAAACCTTAACAAGAAAAAGGCATCAAAGGCAATCGGTTCTTTTGTTAATTTCCACCCTCATAATTTAGCTCAAAAGACCGAAATTGTAATTGAACATTTCCGTCAAGTAGTGGCTAAAAAAATTGGAGGAAGAGCAAAAGCTATGTTTGTAACTTCATCCAGAAAATTAGCAAAAAGATACTTTGAAGAATTTAAAAAGTATATTCAAGAAAATGATTACACTAATGAATTAAAAGTGTTGGTAGCATTTTCAGGTAAAGTAATTGACGATAATTATCCTGATGGTGTTTCAGAACCACAATTAACTGGTTATGGAGAAAAGGAATTGCCAAAAGCATTTAATGAAGAAGAATACAGAATATTAATTGTAGCAGATAAATATCAAACAGGTTTTGACCAACCTTTGTTGCACACAATGTATGTAGATAAAAAACTATCTGGAGTTAAAGCAGTACAAACTTTATCGAGATTAAACAGAAAAACACAAGGAAAGGAAGATACTTTTGTATTGGATTTTGTAAATGATAGAAAAACAATTTTTGAAGCCTTTCAGCCATATTACGAAAAAACAAAAGTTGCAGAAGAACCAGACATTAATCATCTGTTTGATTTAAAACTCAAAATTGATGAAAAGCAAGTTATTGTAGAATCAGAAATAAACGCTTTTGCAAATGTTTATTTTAAACCAACAGGCAAATTAACCACAAAAGACCAGTCACGCTTATATGCTTTAATTGACCCAGCAGTTGACAGATACAAAGCCATAGAAACTGAAGATGAAAAAGATGAATTTAAAAAGAGTTTAAGAACTTGGACAAACTTATATGCTTTTTTGGCTCAAATAATGCCTTTTCAAGAACCTGAATTTGAAAAATTCTATACGTATGCTAAATTATTACAAACCAAATTACCAAAACGAGAGTTAGCAGAAAGTTTGCAATTGGCAGATGAAATCGCAATGGAATATTACCGATTGCAAAAAGTAAGTGAAGGAGCAATTGAATTGCAAAAAGGAGAAGATGGAGAATTAGACGGATTAACAGAAGCAGGAATAAAAAGAGCAAAGGAAGAAAAAGCCTTACTCTCTGAAATAATTGAAGTTTTAAACGACCGTTTTGGAACTGAATTTGAAGATGCAGACAAACTTTTCTTTGATCAAATAGAAGCGGAATTAATAGATGATGAAAAATTACAAGCACAAGCGAAAGCAAACAAAATAGATACTTTTAAATATGCATTTGAAGAAATGTTTTTGAATAAACTGATTGAAAGAATGGATCAGAACCAAGATATACTGTCTCTTATACACATCT
>SDWL01000013.1 GCA_004195315.1 Lutibacter sp. | reverse complement strand
AGATGTGTATAAGAGACAGATATGGTAGAATTAGCGGGAATTATTATTTTAGGAATTATTGCTCAGTGGTTTGCTTGGAGATTTAAAATTCCAGCTATTTTACCACTAATTTTAGTTGGTTTGTTTGTTGGGCCAATTTCTACATTAATATCTAATGATGGAGCAAAGTGGTTGGAACCAGTTTGGAATGGAGTTGATGGTTTATTCCCAGGAGAGCGTCTTTTTAATTTTGTTTCTTTAGCAATAGGTATTATACTTTTTGAAGGTGGTTTAACTTTAAAAAAAGATGAAATTTTAAATGTAGGCCCATCTATTGTAAAACTAATTACTTTAGGTTCCTTGGTGACTTTTTTTGGAGCTGGCATAGCTACTCATTATATTTTTCATTTAAGTTTAGAAATTTCATTTTTGTTTTCAGCTTTAATAATTGTTACAGGTCCAACAGTAATTGCTCCAATATTAAGAAATATTCCACTTAAAAAAGATGTTTCAACCGTTCTAAAATGGGAAGGCATTTTAATTGATCCTATTGGTGCCTTGGTAGCAGTATTGGTGTTTGAATTTATTACAGTTGAAGCTGGTTTTGAATACACAAAAGATGCTTTAATTGAATTTGGTAAAATTGTAATAATTGGATTTTCAATAGGATTTACTGCAGCTTACGCTTTGTACTATTCATTAAAATTTAAGTTCATCCCTCATTATTTATTAAACGTTATTACGCTAGCCTGGGTACTTTTAGTATTTGTTTTGTCAGATTTATTTGCACAAGAATCTGGGTTATTAGCTGTTGTAGTTATGGGAATGGTGCTTGGAAATATGAAAGTAAGGGAATTAAAAGAAATCCATTACTTCAAAGAATCAATTAGTATTTTATTAATATCTATTCTGTTTATTTTATTGGCTGCAAATATTAACATTGAAGATATGATGTTGTTGTTTAGATGGGAAACATTAGTGCTGTTTGCAATTATTGTATTTGTACTCAGACCTATTGGTGTATTTATAAGCACGGCTAATTCTGGATTAAAAACAAACGAAAAATTGTTTATTAGTTGGGTTGGACCCAGAGGTATTGTCGCGGCAGGTATTGCCTCATTATTCGGATTGAAATTAATAATGATAGGTGAACCAGGAGCTGAATATATTACACCACTTGTATTTATGGTAGTTTTGGGAACCGTTTTATTAAATGCTACCACAGCACGTTTATTTGCAAAAATAGCAGGTGTGTTTTTAAAATTATCTGAAGGAATTATAATAATTGGAGCCTCTGGTTTTTCTCGTTTAATTGCTACGTATTTAAAAAATAATAACAGGAGAGTTGTTTTAATAGATAGTAATTCTCAAAATATAGACAAAGCCAATGAATTAGGGCTTGAAGCAATAGAAGGAAACGTTTATTCTGATGAATTATTGGAAAATATTGAACTAAATGATGTTGGATTTTTATTAGCACTAACTGCTAGCTCTTCAGTAAACAAACATGTTATTGAGAAATTTTCTCCAAATTTTGGAGAACATGGATCTTTTAGAATTATTTCTACTGATGAAATGTTGGAAGGAACTCATAACTCAAATGAAAATTTATTTACGCTTAAAGATGATTATATTAATTTAAGTGAAGTTGTACGTGACTATCCTTTTATTAATGAAATAACTATTGAGTCTGAAGAACATTACAATAGCCTTTTGAATGATATTAATTTTGAAACACACGCAATACCAGTATTTTTAAAAGATAAAGCAGGAGTTATTCATATAATATCTACTTTATATAATAGTAAGACTAAAATCGAAAAAGGAAATATATTAATGTATGTAGGAAAAGCAATTTCAGAAATTGACAAGAAATAACTGTAAATTCCATAAGAATTATTAAAAATAAAAATAGATAGATATGAAAATTTTAATAAAAGTTTTGATAACAGTTTTAATACTAATTGCAATCCCATTAATTGCAGCGTTATTTATTTCTAAAGATGTTAGATATGAAAAGTCAATTACTCTTAATGCATCTGTTGAAACAGTTTGGCAAAACGTGGCAACTTTTGAAGCTCAAGATAAATGGAGTCCTTGGGGTGTTTACGACCCCGAAATGAAAAAAGAATTAACTGGTATTGATGGTACTGTTGGCGCAATTCAAAGCTGGGAAAGTGACCATGAAAAAGTTGGTAAAGGAACTCAAACTATCGTAAATATTGTTCCATTACAAATTATAGAAACCGATTTAAAGTTTTATATTCCTTATGAAAGTGAGGCTAAAGGATTTATAAAATTAGAAGCTGAAGGTAATGGCACTAAAATAACATGGGGTTTTAATAGTGAAATGCCTTATCCATTTAATTTAATGAAATTATTTATGAATTTGGATAAAATGATGGATGAAGATTGGAATTTAGGATTATCAAGACTTAAGAATCTCTGTGAAATAAGTAAATGAAGACATATTTAAACCCTACTTATTTTTTTAATTTTGAAAGTGAAACAATTCAAAAGCTTATTGAAGAATTTAAAAATGATTCACTAAATGATACAGACAAAGTAAAATTAATATATTTAAAAATAAGAGATAATTGGCGTTATAACCCTTACTCTATTAGTTTTAAAAAAGAAAATTATAGAGCAAGTGCTGTTGCAAAAAAACAAGATGGACATTGTATAGATAAATCTACATTGTTAATTGCGTGTTTGAGAGGGTTAAATATACCCACAAGAATACATTTGGCAAAAGTTAAAAACCATATTGGAGCAGCACGATTTTTGGAAAAATTTGGATCAAATGAAATTAGCCCTCACGGGATGGTTTCAGTATTTTTAAATAATAAATGGATTAAAATGTCTCCTGCTTTCAACAAAGAATTATGTTATAAATGCAATGTAGACCCGTTAGATTTTGATGGAGAAAATGATGCTCTTTTTCAAGAGTTTGATAAATTAGGACAAACTTTTATGGAATATATAAATGATTATGGTCATTTTGAAGACCTTCCTAAAGACTTTATTTTTAACAATTTTCAAGAAAATTATCCAGAATTAATAGAAAAAGTTAAAGCTATGGGTTTAACTGAAGTTAATATTTGACAAAATAACATTTAAATATAAAAAACGAGTAGATACGTTTTAATTTATCTACTCGTTTTTTTATAGGAAATTATTAATTCTTATTTTTCGTTCTTCCAATATCTCGGGTTAGTTTCTTCAGTAACCTGATTCCAATAATCTTGCGTTACTTTATGACCATCAAAGGTTTTTAACCTACGTTGAAAAATCCAAATAGTAGGATTGAAAACCATATCTGTAGTTGCCACTGTATACAGTTGAGGTTCTTCTTCCGTTTTCTTTTTCACTTCTTCAATAACAACTTCAAAACCGTTGTGTTCTAATAATTTTTTAAGAAAGTCTTTACGGTTTTCATCAATCTTTTTTTCAATAAAAGTGACTCTTGTTTCTCCAATACTTCCAAATGAATGTTTTCCTTCTAATGCCATAACTTCTTAATTAAAAATACTACTTAATTCATAAATGTAATCGTATAACGGACTATACATACCAATTACTAAAATACCAAGTACAGTAATTAATAACCCCAAACGCATATATAACTTGTTTTTAAAGAAAGGAATAGGATTATCGCTTTTTCTAATAAACATTGCTCTAATAACTGATAAATAATAGTATAATGAAATGGTTACGTTAACAACTGCTAAAAATACCAATAAATAATACCCTTCACTTGCGGCTGCCGTAAATAAGAAAAATTTACCAAAAAAACCTGCAACTGGGGGTATTCCAGCTAAAGAAAACAATGCAAGCATCATAACCAAACTTAAGTTCGGGTTCGTTCTATACAAGCCATCATAATCATCCATATTTTCTTTCCCCGTTTTTAAGGATATTGCCTGAACCACACCAAAAGCAGCTAAGTTTGAAAATATGTATACTAAAATAAAGTAAACAATTGTTGCTGATCCTAATTGAGTTCCAGAAATTAAACCAAGTAATATAAAACCAGCTTGCGCAATAGATGAAAAAGCTAAAAAACGCTTCATGTTTTTTTGACGTAATGCAAATAAGTTACCAATAAACATAGTTGCAAGAGCAATTACATACACTATGTTTTCCCATACGTGCATTAATGGTTTAAAAATTGTAAACATTAAAATCATTAAAATAAATACAGCAGCTCCTTTTGATATCACAGATAAATAGGAAGCGACACTAATTGGTGCTCCTTCATAAACATCTGCTGTCCAAAAATGAAACGGAACTAAAGATATTTTAAAGGATAAACCAGTAAAAAATAATATAAAGCCTAAAATAGTTAAGTTGCTTGCAGAAATAACTCCAATAATATCATGAAAGAATATAGAGCCTGAAGTAGCGTATAATAATGAAATTCCAAATAAAGAAACTCCAGAAGCTAAACCTGCTGATAAAATTAATTTAATTCCAGATTCACTTGAAATTCTTTTAGAAGTTTCATAAGCGGCTAATGCTGCAACTGGTAAAGTAGATAATTCTAAACCAATATAAAACATTAAAAAGTCACCTGAAGAAATCATAAAATACATTCCTAACAAAGAGGAAAATAGCAATATGAAAAATTCTGTTCCTTTATCTTGGGTAACTATTTTTTCCTGAAGCCAATCTGCCGATTGAAGTAGCAAAATAAATACACCTATGTTCAATACATTTTTAAAGAAATGTATTAAATTGTTTGTTTGAAAAGACCCACCAAATATACTGCATTCATCTATCGATAAAAATCCTATAACAGTATGAACCCCAAATAAAAATATAGCCAAATGTACAATGCTACTTTTCTTATTTTTAGGTATAAATATTTCAGCTACTAATAACAATAATATAATTGCTAGTAATATAATTTCTTGTCTCATTAATAAAAAACTACTAAAATCCATTTAGCTATATATTTTAATTTTATAATACTCCTTTAATAAAAGGTTCTAAACTTGCCATAATCATATCACTTAACCAAAGTGGTGCAACACCTATTGCAATAATAGGAATAAGTAATAATAAAATTCCTGTTTTTTCATACCACGTTGCTCTTGGTAAATCTTTAAAATCGTCGTTCACTAATGGACCCATCATAATTTTTCCAACCAATCTAAGAATATAAACAGCTGTTACAACTATAGATGATACAGCAAGAATTGTTAAAACTCTATTGAACATATTAGGGTTTTCAAAAGCACCTACAAAAATATTCATCTCGGCAACAAAACCACTAAACCCAGGTAATCCTAAATAAGCTAAACCTGTGATTACATATATTGCTCCAATAAAAGGAAGAACTTTCATAAGTCCACCTAATTTATTAATGTCCCTTGTGTTTGTTCTTCCGTAAATCATACCAATTAATGCAAAAAACATTGCAGTTAATAAACCGTGAGATAAGGATTGAATTATTGCACCGTTCCAAGCGGTTTTATTTAGTGTTAATAAAGCGAACAATACTAAACCTAAATGACTCACAGATGCATATGCATTTATGTATTTTAAGTCCGTTTGTCTTATGGCTCCGAAAGCACCATATACAACACCTATAGCAGCTAAGATAATAAAGAACGTATCCCAATGCATTGCTCCTTCTGGAAGTAAAAACATAGCAACTCTAAACACACCGTATCCTCCTAATTTCATTAATACACCAGCATGTAACATTGATACAGCTGTTGGTGCTGATGCGTGACCATCAGGTGACCATGTGTGAAAAGGGAATAAAGCTCCAAGAACTGCAAATCCAACAAAAGTTAAAGGAAAAAATAATTTTTGAGCTTCAAAAGGTATGTTTACTTGTGAAATTTCTAAAATATTGAAAGTTAAAGCACCACCATCTGCATTTGAATTAAAATAAATTCCTAAAACACCTACCAATAATACAGCAGAAGCTCCCATTAACATTAATGTTAATTTCATTGCAGAATATTCTTTAGGTCCACTTCCCCAAATACCAATTAATAAATACATTGGTATTACAGCTATTTCGTAAAACATGAACATGGTAAATAAATCTAAAGAAATAAAGAAACCATATACTCCAGTTGATAAAACTAACAGAGATATAAAAAATTCTTTTGGTAAATCAGGCATTTTCCAAGAAATAAATACACCTGCAAGTACAACTATAGTTGTTAAAACTATAAGTGCAACTGAAATACCATCTACTCCTATAGCATAGTGTATGTTAAACTGTTCAAACCAAACAACATCTTTAGTTAAAACCATTATACTATCATTAATAGCCCTTTCTTTAAAATAAGCAAAAACTAAATTTATTCCCATTCCTAGTTGAAATATACTTCCAACCATTGAAACTAAGCGAGCCTGCTTTAAATCTTTTGTAAAAACTAAGGCTATAATTGTAAGAACAGGTACAACGACAAAGAGTGATAAAATATCCATATTAATTTGTTAGTTTGTCCATAAATAAATAAACACGATTGCAAGTATTACAATCCCGGCTACAAAAGAAAAAGCATAATCTTGTACTTTTCCAGATTGCATTCCTTTAATCTTTTCAGAAACTACTGCCGTTTGGTTTCCAATACCTTCCATAGTTGCATCAACAACTTTTTTATCGAACCAAGCAATAGGCGCAGCTATTCTGTTAAAAATTATGTTTTTTGTTACAAATATGTAAATCTCATCTAAATAAAATTTATCATAAGTCCATTTGTAAAAGACTCCAAGTGAATTTGCAAATCGGCTAGCTAAGTCGTTTTCTTTTTTGTAGAAAATCCAAGCTAAAGCAATTCCAATTAAACCAACCGAAACAGCCACTGCAGCTAATGGATAATTTAGGTGAACATCAAAACCAACTCTATCAGCAGAAACATATTTACTGAATGGAATAAATCCACCAAATAGACTTATTAATGCTAATACCATTAAAGGAAAAGTCATGGATATTGGAGATTCGTGTGGTGCGTGTTTGTATTGTGTATCTTTTCCCCAGAAAATTCCAAAGTAAAGTCTAAACATATAAAACGCCGTTAAACCAGCTACTAAAACCCCACTAAAATATAATAGTTTATTGTTTTCAAAAGCGGCTACTAAAATTTCATCTTTACTAAAGAAACCAGAAGTTAGAGGGAAACCCGCAATTGCTAATGCAGCAATTAAAAACGTAATATTTGTAATAGGCATATACTTGCGTAAACCACCCATATCTTTTAAATAATTACTATGTACAGCGTGTATAACAGAACCTGCTCCTAAGAATAGTAATGCTTTAAACATTGCGTGTGTAAATAAATGGAACATAGATGCCATATAACCTAAACCATCATGACCTTCATATTTAGAAACCCCTAAAGCTAACATCATATAACCAATCTGTGACATTGTAGAAAATGCTAACACACGTTTAATATCAGTTTGAGTTATTGCAATTATTGCTGCAAATAAGGATGAAAATGCACCAACATAAGCTACAACTTCTAAAGCAAAACCATCTTCAACAAAATAAAACATTGGGAACAAACGCGCTACTAAATAAACACCAGCGACTACCATTGTAGCTGCATGAATTAAAGCAGAAACTGGAGTTGGTCCTTCCATTGCATCTGGCAACCAAATGTGCAATGGGAACATTGCTGATTTACCAGCACCACCAATAAACATAAGTAGTAATGCCCAAGTAATTACAGATAATCCCATAAATGAAGTAGAAGCCCAATTTAATATAGCACTTCCTTCAGGGTTATTTAATGTTTCAAAATCAAAAGTTCCTGTATAGTATCCTATAATCAAAATTCCTACTAAGAAGCCTAAATCTGCAAAACGAGTTACAATAAAAGCCTTTTTTGCAGCTGATACTGCTGAGGGTTTTGTGTAGTAATAACCAATTAATAAGAATGATGAAACCCCAACTAATTCCCAGAAAATATAAATTTGGAATAGATTAGTAGCTAAAACTAAACCATACATTGAGAATGAGAATAATGATAAATATGAAAAAAATCGAGTATACCCTTCATCTCCTTTCATATAACCTCTACTGTATATATGTACCATTAATGAAACTATTGAAACTACAATAAGCATCATTATAGATATTGGATCAATTAACACACCAATATCTATGTGCAATGTTTCAGTAAAGTTCATCCAAACTGTTTTTTCAACGATTGCTTTGTAAACACCATCAACTTTACCGTGTACAAAAAAGTATTGGTAAGCTGTGTAAAATGATAGTGCAGCAGAAGTTGATAAGCCTGCAACACCTATATATCCAGATACAGCAGGTTTAATTGATTTATTAAAAATTCCTAATAGTAAAAATACTGCTAAAGGAATTAACGGAATTAATATTGTATAAGTTATATCCATATTTTCTAAATATTAATACTTCATAATTTCAGTGTCCTTAACTTCTACAGAAGCAATTTGCCTGTAAAGGTTAATTATTATAGCTATAGCTAATGCAGTTTCAGCAGCTGCTACGGCGATAATAAAAATTGAAAAGAAAACGCCTTGTAACATATCAGGATATAAATATTTGTTGATAACAACAAAATTTATAACTGAGGCGTTTAAAATTAATTCAACCGACATTAAAATTGAAATCAGGTTTTTTCTTGTGATAAATCCGTAAACACCAATAAAAAATAGGATAGATGTTACGGTTAGTATTTCATAAATGCTAATTCCGGCTATCATAGTGAGTCATTATTTTTGTTGGTTATTTTTGTTCCTTTCGCTATTATAATTGCACCAATCATTGAAGCTAATAATAAAATACTAATCACTTCAAACGGTAAAATAAATCCACCAGCTTCATAACTTAAAAGTCCAAATCCAATATCTTCTGTGGTAGTAGTTATAGAATTTTCAACAACAATAAATTCGTAAGAATAAATAGTTGTTAAAAATACTCCCAAACCTAATAAACTGGCAACGGCTATCAAAATTCTCTTTGAAACTTTAGCAAGTTCTAATTCCATTTCAATATGATGCACAAGCATTACAGAAAATATTAGCAGTACAATAACACCCCCAGCATAAACTGTAAGTTGAATTGCAGCTAAGAAATTATAATCTATTAAAAAGTATAACCCTGAAATTCCACAAAGTACGAACAACAAGTAAACAACTGACCGAAGCATTTTTTTACTGCTAACAGATGCTATTGCAAAAAAAATAATTATTAATGCTAAAATGTAAAATATAATTCTTTCCATATTTCTAGTCTTCTATTCCTGCTTTAACTTTAGATCCAGGCTTGTTTAAAACTTTTGTTAAGTAACTTCTATCATAAACAGAGTTTTCAAAATTTTGAGCCCATTTAATTGCGTCAGTCGGGCAAGCTTCAATACATAAACCGCACATAGTACACATACCTAAATGATAAATATGTTGGTCTATCATTTTTTTCTTTTTACCAGTTTCAGGATCTACCTGTCTGTCCCAAATTATTTCAATACTTCCGTTAGGACAAGCGATTTCACATTTTTGACAGCCTGTACAACGGTGTTCATTTACTTCATCGTGAGGCATTACAACTTCACCACGAAAACGATCAAACATTTTTAATGTATCTCTGTTGTCAGGGTATTGTTGTGTAATGGCTCCTTTTCTTGAAGTTAAAAAGTACTTTCCGGTAACACTCATACCAGTAAGCAGGGTTTTTATACCTCTATATATGTTTCCAAAATAACTCATAATTTCTAAAATTGAATTGTTAAGTTAAGCCAAACAATTAATGCCATTAATACTATATTTAGTAAGTTTAAAGGCAATAAATATTTCCATTCTAAGGTCAATAATTGATCAATTCTTAATCTTGGAAATGTCCATCTAAACCACATCATTAAAAATACTAATATTAATGTTTTTCCAACAAACCAAAAAACGCCTAACCAAGGAATAGATTCTGTTATTCCGAATGGTGATAACCAACCTCCAAAAAATAATGTTGTTCCTATGGCTGCTATAATAAACATATTTATAAATTCAGCTAGAAAGAAATAGGCAAACTTCATTCCTGAGTATTCAGTATGAAAACCAGCTCCTAATTCTGATTCAGCTTCAACTAAATCAAATGGAGCTCTGTTAGTTTCGGCTGTACCTGCAATCATAAAAATCATAAATGCAATTACAGCTGGAATATGCCCTTGAACTATTAACCACCCATTTTTTTGTACTTCAACAATTTCTGAAAGCTGTAAACTACCTGAAATTAGCACCATTGTTAATATTGATAAACCAACTGAAAGTTCGTAGCTTATTGTTTGAACTCCACTACGCATTGCACCAATTAAAGCAAATTTATTGTTAGAGCTCCAACCTCCTAATAAAATTCCAATAACACCAATTGAAGATATTGCCAGTAAAAATAAAACGCCAATATTTATGTCAAATGCTTGAAATTCTTGGGTAAAAGGGAAAACAGCCAAAGCCATTAATGCTGTAACTATAACAAAGTAAGGTGCTAAGTTGTATAAAAATTTATCGGCTTTAACAGTTCCTGTTAATTCTTTTGAAACTAATTTTAGGGCATCTGCCATTGTTTGCAGTAAGCCCCAATATCCAACTCTATTTGGCCCAATACGTAATTGAAACCAAGCAGCTACTTTTCTTTCCAGCAATACTAAGTACAAACCCGCTACTGCAAAAATTGCTAAATACACTACTGCAATTAACACCATTTCTGCAATGCTTGCTATACCTTCTGGCATAATACTAAAAAGCCAATTGTGAATATTTTTTGTAATACTTAATGTTATATTCATTGTCTTATTTTTATCTATCAATATCTGGTACTACAATATCTAAAGTTGCCATAGATGCAACTAAATCCCCTATTTTACCACCCACAGCAATGTGATTTAGTAATGATAAGTTTGAAAATCCTGGAGAACGGAATTTTAGACGATACGGATTTTTAGTTCCAGTACTAACAACATATACTCCCAATTCACCTCTTGCCGTTTCAACTTTTTGGTAAAACTCACCTTTAGGTAATTTAATTACTGCGTTTGTAGCAACTTTAAAATCTCCTTCAGGGATGTTATCAATTAATTGTTCAATTATTGACATTGATTCCCACATTTCTTGAATTCTTACCTCATAACGAGCTAAACTATCCCCTTCAGTTCTTAAAGTTTCTTTAAATGTAACTTTATCTAATGCACTATATGGATGGTGTTTTCTAACATCGCAAGAAAAACCTGATCCACGACCAACTGGGCCGGTAGCTCCAAATGAAATGGCATCTTCTTTTGTTAATATACCCACACCTTTCATTCTCTTTTGAAAAATCACATTTCCTGTTAAAAGCCTATCGTATTCAGGTAATTTTGTTTTAAAATGAGCTATAAAGTCTTTTGTTCTTTTTACAAAATTTGGGTGAATATCAAACATTAAACCACCCGGAATGTTATAGTTCATTGTTAAACGAGCACCACAAGTTTCTTCAAAAATATCGTTAATTAATTCGCGATCTCTAAATCCGTAGAAGTAAGTAGTTAATGCACCAACATCCATTCCCATAACACCCCACCATAATTGATGAGAAGCTAAACGGGTTAATTCTCCAATAATAGTTCTTATTACTTTAACACGTTCTGGCACTTCAATTTCAAGTGCGTTTTCAACAGTTAAACAAACTGCTTCATTATTAATGTGAGACGATAAATAATCCATTCTATCAGTTAAATGTACTATTTGCTGATAGCTATCTCGTTCACACATTTTTTCAATAGAACGGTGAATATATCCTAAATCTGGTTCAACTTTTTTAATAATTTCACCATCTATAGTTAATAATAAACGTAAAACACCATGCGTAGCAGGGTGTTGAGGTCCCATATTAATGAAATAATCTTCAGATTTTAAATTACTATTTGCAATATTTGTATCCATAATTACTTATTTGATAACCATATTAATTTCATCTACATAATCTTTTCTTAGTGGAAATCCATCCCAATCTTCAGTTAAAAAGAGTCTTTTTAAATTTGGATGATTATTGAATATTATTCCGAAGAAATCAAACACTTCACGTTCGTGAAAATCTGCAGTAAACCAAATATCTGAAACCGTATCAAAAGTAGGATTTTCTCTGTCTTCAGTTTTTACTTTCACTACAATAGTGTGTCTGTGAGTAGTGGATTCTAAATGGTAAACAACACCTAATTCTTTTCCCCAATCAACACCACTTAAACAAAACAAGTAATCAAAATTAGCTTCGTTATTCGTTTTTAATTGGGACATTAATTGGTACAATTGATCTGGTTTAACAGTAATATTTAAGAACTGAGAGCCTTCTTCTGTGAATTCTAAATCTGGAATCCAATTGCTTATTAAATTTTGTAATCCTTCGTTAGTCATAAATTCAGTTTTATAATCCTTCGTCAAATCCATCAATAGGATTTTCCTTATGTTTCATGTTCTCTGTTCTAATCTTATCTTGAAGCATTAGCATACCTTCTAATAATGCTTCTGGCCGAGGTGGACAACCTGGCACATAAACATCAACGGGTATTACGTGATCAGCTCCTTTTACAACAGAATACGTATTATAAAAAAATGGGCCACCTGATATAGCACAAGCTCCCATTGCGATTACATATTTTGGTTCCGCCATTTGATCATATAATCGTCGTAGAACAGGTGCCATTTTATTAACAATAGTTCCTGCAATAATAATTAAATCGGCTTGCCTTGGTGAAGGCCTTGCTACTTCAAATCCAAATCTTGAATAATCATGACGTGCAGCTCCTGTTTGCATCATTTCAATAGCGCAACAACTGGTTCCAAAATAAAGTGACCAAAGTGAATTTGATCGTCCCCAGTTAATTATTTTGTCTAATGATGTAACAATTACATTTGCTCCATTTCCTGCAGGAATTACTTTTCCTGGAAAATCTGCTGGTATTTCTGGTATTTTATCTAGTCCCATTTTAATGCTCCTTTTTTCCAAGCGTAAGCTAATCCTAAACCTAAGATGGTTAGAAATATCATAATTTCAATAAATGCAACAGCACCTACATCCTTAAACACAACTGCCCAAGGAATTAAAAATGCAATCTCAATATCAAAAATTAAGAATAAAATAGCATATTGGTAGTAACCAACTTTAAACTGAACCCAAGTAGGCCCAATTGTTGCCATACCACTTTCATATGGCTCACGCTTTTGTGGATTGTCTGATTTATGTGAAATTAAATTTGATAAAAAATTAGCGCCTGCAACTAAAACAATTCCGGCAAGCAAAAATACAATAATGGCTTCTGATCCCATTTTTATATGTTTTTTTATTTTAAGCTACAAAAGTAGTAGAGTTAATAATTAAAATATGAATATTATTCATTATAAATTCTCAGGTCAAAAGTAGTTGAATACTTCCGACCGAAAAATGACATAAGTCAGGTAAAGTGGTAACAATTATCACTTAACTTTATATGTTTCTCCAGCAAAAAACAAATCATCAGTTTTTTTGAATTTTGAATTTGCTTTTACTTGTTTAGTTAAAGCGTCTTCACGTTCTTCAAGAGTAAAATCATCAAAACTTCTAATAATTCCTGTTGCAACTGGATAATCTAATCTAACCAACATTTGGTGCATAGTTGGATCTTTTTCTTTGGCATCATGTACTAATAGATCTTCTTGTGTAATACCATTTTCACCAATTGTAACAACTTCTAATTTAAGACCCTTAAGTACTAAACCTCTGTTACGTTCTTTACCAAAAATCATAGGTTTTCCATGCTCTAAGAAAATTTGTTTATCTTCTTTTACCTTTTTATCTGTTATATTATTAAAACAACCATCATTAAAAATTACACAATTTTGTAATACTTCAACAAGCGATGTTCCTTTAAATTTATGAGCCTCAATTAAAATTTGTGTAATATCTTTAGGTACATTTCCACCAATTCTACCAAAGAAACGCGCTCCCGCTCCTAATGCTAATTCTCCAGGTGTAAATGGAGGTTGAGTATTTCCGTAAGGAGATGATTTGGTTTTTTGACCAACTAATGAAGTTGGGGAAAATTGACCTTTTGTTAAACCGTAAATTTCATTGTTAAATAACACAATATTTAAATCAATATTTCTACGTAAAACATGAATAAAATGATTTCCACCGATAGCCATTGCATCTCCATCACCTGTAGTTATCCAAACACTTAAATTAGGGTTTGCTAATTTAACTCCCGATGCAATTCCTGGTGCTCTACCATGAATTGTGTGCATTCCGTAAGTATCCATATAATATGGGAAACGAGATGAACATCCTATTCCTGATACAAATACTACGTCTTCTTTTTTAACTCCCATTTCAGGAAGTGCTTTTTGCATAGAACGTAAGATAACATAGTCGTCACAACCTGGACACCATCTCACTTCTTGATCACTTGCAAAATCTTTAAATGTATATTTTTGTTCTGTAGTTGCTTCCATAATTAATCTACTAATTTTTTAAATTCTTCTATTAGTTCATTATTTCCAAAAGGTAGTCCTTGTATCTTATTTTTTTGATAAAACTTAAATCCTTCAAAATTAATTCTTAAAATTTTAGCAAATTGTCCATCATTTAATTCACAAACAATAATTTTTTTGAATCTTTTTAATAATTCTTCCGTGTTTTTTGGAAGTGGATTGATATAATTGAAATGTGCAAAACCAATATTCTTATATCCGTCTTCATTTATTTGTTTAACAGCTGAATGTAAAGATCCGTAAGTTCCTCCCCAACCAATTACTAATAAATCGCCTGAGTTAGCAAATTCTGGTACAATCTCTGGAATATAATTTTTAACTCTGTCAATTTTTTCAGCTCTAATTTTTGTCATTCTTTCGTGATTCTCAGGATCTTGAGAAACATTACCTGAAATACCGTCTTTTTCTAAACCACCAACTCTATGTTCTAAACCAGGTGTTCCAGGAATCCCCCAATTACGTGCTAAAGTATCTTCATCTCTATCATAAGGATGCCAGTTTTTAGTAGCATTTTTAGTTATATTATTTTTTATTTCAGGTAATTCATCAACACTTTGAATTTTCCAAGGAGCTGATCCATTAGCAATATAACCATCAGTTAATAAAATTACAGGAGTCATATGCTCTAACGCAAGTTTAGATGCTTCAAACGCAAATCTAAAACAGTCTGCAGGTGTACTAGCTGCAATAACAATTATAGGACTTTCACCATTTCTACCATACATTGCTTGTAATAAATCTGATTGTTCAGTTTTTGTAGGTAAACCTGTTGATGGCCCACCACGCTGAACGTTTACAACAACCAAAGGTAGTTCCATAATCATAGCTAAACCTAATGCTTCACCTTTTAATGCCAATCCAGGCCCTGAAGTTGTAGTAATTGCTAAATCACCCGCAAATGAAGCGCCAATAGCAGATGCAATACCTGCAATTTCATCTTCAGCCTGAAAAGCTTTTACACCAAAATGTTTGTGTTTAACCAATTCATGTAAAATATCTGTTGCTGGAGTTATTGGATATGAGCCTAAAAATAATTCCAATCCTGATTTTTCAGCTGCTGCTAAAAACCCCCAAGCTGTAGCTGTGTTACCCATAATAACTCTATAGGTTCCTGGTTTCATTTTTGCAGGAGAAATGGTATATGCATTCGGAATCAATTCTAATGTTTCTGCAAAATAATATCCAGCATTTAATACTTTTGAATTAGCTTCAATTAAATGCGGCTTAGTCTTAAATTTTTTATTAAAAAATTCAATGGTATACTCTTTAGATCTTCCATACATCCAATAAACCATTCCAAGTGCAAACATATTTTTGCTTCGGGTTATAGATTTATTATCTAAACCTTCAACTTCTTTTAAAGCTTCCTTTGTTAAGGAAGTCATATCAACTTGAATAACTCTATAGTTTTCAAGACTGTTATCTTCTAATGGGTTTGAAGTATATTCAGCTTTTTCTAAATTCTTTTTTGAAAAAGCATTTGTATCAACAATAATTGTGTGACCTGGTTTTAAAGCATATAAGTTGGTTTTTAAACCAGCAGGATTCATTGCAACTAATAAATCTAGATTATCACCCGGCGTGCTTACTTCTACACTTCCAATATGAACTTGAAATCCAGAAACTCCATATAAACTTCCTTGAGGGGCTCTAATTTCCGAAGGATAATTAGGGAATGTTGCAATATCATTACCAAACATTGCTGAAGTGTCAGTAAATTGCATTCCTGTTAACTGCATTCCGTCACCAGAATCACCAACAAACCTAATAACAACAGCTTCTATTACTTTCTTATACACATCT
>SDWL01000240.1 GCA_004195315.1 Lutibacter sp. | reverse complement strand
AGATGTGTATAAGAGACAGTGTTAATAGTATCTATAAGCTGTTCAGAAAAAAAACAAGAAATAATTGCTAATGTTGAAACACCTTTTGTATGGGAAAACGCAAACATTTATTTTTTGTTAACTGATAGATTTTACAATGCAGATACTTTAAACGATATAAATTTTAACCGTACAATACCAACAGCTAAACTTCGTGGTTTTGAAGGTGGAGATATTAAAGGAATAACAAAAAAAATTAAAGAAGGGCATTTTACTAAATTAGGAATTACTGCAATTTGGTTTACACCTATAGTTGAACAAGTTCACGGTGTAGTTGATGAAGGTACTGGTGAAACATACGGTTTTCATGGATATTGGACAAAAGATTGGACTGCATTAGATCCAAATTTTGGTACTAAAGAAGGCCTAAAACTTTTAGTTGAAACTGCACATAAAAATGGTATAAGAATAATTTTAGACGGCGTTATTAACCATACTGGTCCGGTAACTGAAAAAGATGAGGTTTGGCCTTCAGATTGGGTAAGAACTGGTCCTCAATGTGATTATCAAAATTACGAATCTACAATTACCTGTACCTTGGTAAAAAACCTTCCAGACATTAAAACTGAATCTAACGATTTAGTAGAGCTTCCAAAACATTTAGTTGAAAAATGGAAAGCAGAAGGAAGGTATGAGCAAGAAGTGAAAGAGTTAGAAGAGTTTTTTATTCGTACGGGCTATCCAAAATCACCACGTTTTTATATAATAAAATGGTTAACAGATTATATTACTGAATTTGGTATTGATGGTTATAGAGCTGATACTGTTAAGCATACGGAAGAATATGTTTGGGATGAGTTTAAAACTGAATGTAATTTTGCATTTAATCAATGGAAAGAAAATAATCCTGAAAAAGTTTTAGATGCTAATGATTTTTATTTAGTAGGAGAAATTTATAATTACGGAATAAATTCAGGCAAATTTTTTGATTTTGGAGATAAAAAAGTAAATTATTTTAAAAATGGTTTTACAAGTCTAATCAATTTTGATTTTAAATATCAAGCTCAAAATAGTTACGAAGAACTTTTTACAAAATATTCATCAATTTTAAATGGTGAATTGAACGGATTAAGTGTAGTTAATTATGCAACTTCTCATGACGATGGTTCACCATTTGATAAAGAGAGATTAAAACCTTTTGAAACAGCTACCAAATTATTATTATGTCCGGGTGCTTCACAAGTTTATTATGGAGATGAATCTGCTCGAAATTTAATAATTGAAGGAACTGTAGGTGATGCTACTTTACGTTCAAATATGAATTGGAATGATATTGAAAATAATGAGAAAACCAAAGAAATTTTGACTCATTGGCAAAAACTTGGAATTTTTAAAAGTAATCATCCATCAGTAGGAGCAGGTGTTCATAAAATGATTAGTGAGCAACCGTATATTTTTCAAAGAACTTTTTCAAAAGGAGAATTTAACGAGGCTATTGTTATTGGTTTAGATTTAAATGATGGGGAAAAAGTGTTAAATGTAAGTTCAGTATTTATAGACGGAACTGTTTTAAATGATGCATATTCAGATACTGAAGTAACAGTGAAAGATGGCGTTGTAAAATTAGATACACAATTCGGAATAGTACTTTTAGAAAATAAAAAATAAAAATAAATAATAAGATGAGATTAATTAAAACCAGTGTGTTTTTAGTAGTTACATTGCTATTTTCTTGTAATGAAAAAGAGGCATTACAAACAAAAATCACATCACCAGATAACACTATTCAAATTGAATTCAATTTGAGTGAAAAAGGTGAACCTACTTATAATGTTCAATTTAAAAATGATGAGGTAATTAAAAAATCAACATTAGGTTTTGATTTAAAAGAAGCACCTTCATTAAAAGAGAATTTCACTCTTTTGAATTCAAGTATAAGTAGTTTTAATGAAGTGTGGGAAATGCCTTGGGGAGAGCAAACTGAAGTTGAAAATAAGTACAATGAGCTTAAGTTAGAGCTTCAAGAAGTTTCAGAATTGAAAAGAAATCTAACAGTTGTATTTAGAGTTTATAATGATGGTTTAGGATTTAGATACGAATTTCCTGAACAAGAAAACTTATCAGAGGTTATTATTACAGATGAAAATACCCAATTTAATTTAGCAGGTGATCACAAGGTTTGGTGGATTCCAGGTGATTGGGATATTTATGAGCATTTGTATAACACTACAAAATTATCTAAAATTGATGCTTTATCGAAAGCAAACCATTCAAATTTAGCTCAGACATATATTCCAGAGAATGCAGTGAATACACCTGTTACTATGAAAACAGAAAGTGGTTTGCATTTAAGTTTTCATGAAGCAAGTTTGGTAGATTATTCTGGAATGACTTTAAAAATTGATACTGTAAATTTTGCAATGACAAGTGAGTTGGTTGGATCGGAAATCACAGGGTATAAAGTGAAAAGATCGGTGCCTTTTAACACACCTTGGCGTACAATTCAAATTGCGGAACAAGCTGGTGATTTAATCGAATCTAAACTAATTGTAAATTTAAATGAACCTAATAAATTGGGTGATGTTTCTTGGTTTAAACCTACAAAATACACAGGAATTTGGTGGGAAATGCATTTAGGGAAATCATCTTGGGACATGGCTTCTGGGAAACATGGAGCAACAACTAAAAACGCAAAAGCTTTTATAGATTTTTCGGCAAAAAATAATATTGGAGCGGTATTAGTTGAAGGCTGGAATACTGGTTGGGAACATTGGATTGGTTTTGAGGATAGAGAAGGTGTTTTTGATTTTGTGACACCTTATCCAGATTATGATATAAAAGAAGTTGTTCGTTATGGAAAAGAAAATGGTGTTGAAATTGTAATGCATCACGAAACTTCTGCTGCAACTGAAACTTATGAAAAACAACAGGATACTGCTTATGCTTTAATGCAAAGTTTAGGAATTCATACTGTTAAAACGGGTTATGTTGGTAAAATATTACCTAAAGGAGAATACCATCATGGACAGTATATGGTAAATCAATATAATAATGCTGTTATAAAAGCTGCTAAATATGAAGTAGCTATCAATGCTCATGAACCAATTAAAGCAACAGGTTTACGAAGAACGTATCCAAATACAATTTCTAGAGAGGGTTTACGTGGGCAAGAATTTAATGCATGGGCTTTAGATGGTGGAAATCCACCAGAACATTTACCAATTGTTGCTTTTACACGAATGTTGGCTGGCCCAATAGATTATACACCAGGAATTTTTGATATAAAATTTGATAAATACAAAACAGAAAATCAGATAAATACAACAATAGCACAACAATTAGCATTGTATGTTGTAATTTATAGTCCAGTGCAAATGGCAGCAGATTTAATTGAAAATTATGAAGGAAATCCTGCGCTTCAGTTTATTAAAGATGTTGGAGTAGATTGGCAAAAAACGAAAGTGTTAAATGGTGAAATTGGAGATTTTGTAACAATTGCTAGAAAAGAAAAGAATTCTGAAAACTGGTTTGTTGGTGGTATTACCAATGAAAATGAAAGAGAAATGGATATTGCGTTTGATTTTTTAAATACCAATGATGTTTATGAAGCAACAATTTATGAAGATGCAGAAAATGCACATTGGAATGATAATCCAACTGCAATAAATATAAGAAAAATTGAAATTACAAATCAATCAAATTTAAAATTAAAGTTAGCTTCTGGAGGAGGTTTTTCAATAAGTATTTTAAAAAAATAAATAATATGAAAAAAGTTGTATCTGTCTCTTATACACATCT
>SDWL01000239.1 GCA_004195315.1 Lutibacter sp. | reverse complement strand
AGATGTGTATAAGAGACAGTTTCTAATTTTTACAAACGCGTTTGTTTCATCTGTTGATTTTATATCAACATTAATTCTTGTTGAAAATAATTTTTGAACATCGTTATCATAAACTGTTTCTGAATTGTATTGTCTTCTTAACTCTTTACGGTAAGTTAAATCATCGTTTCCAATCATTTTAACTTTCAATGTATCATTAGCAATAATTGGTAGTTCTTCAGTTTGGTTATGAACACCATCATAAGCGGTTCGGGTTGCAAAATTTGCACCAGCAATACCTAAGCCAAGTAATGAAATTATCCAAACACCTAACAATGATAATTTTGTTGTGGTACTAAATGATTTAACATTGCTTGATATTATTTTTAAACCAAGCATAAATAGCATAATAAAAGGTATTCCAATAATAATAAAAACTAAAATTATTAATAACCAAGCTGGAATCATTGAATTTAAAAAGAAGGGCGGATTATGAATAAATTCATTACCAATTCCTAAAATTTCAATACCTCCCCAAGAAAAGGCTACTACTATTAATGCAATTAAAGTTATTGAAGCTACAAATATTAATAAAGCTCCTATAAATTTCCCAAATACAGTTAATATTGCCAAAATTATTTTCCCAAGTGTTTCAACAAGTTCTTGTATTCCCGATTTGGCTTTGCTTTTAAATTCAGAGCTTTTAACTTTATTAGTTACATCATTTACACCATCTTTTACACGTGAAGTAACATCTTCAAATTCTTCTCTAATTTTTCGTTCAATATTGCTAATATTTACAGGTTCACCTTTCATTTGTAATTTTTCAGCTGTAGTATCAGCTACAGGAATTAAGATCCACAATATTGGATATATTAAAAATCCAATACCAAATCCAAATAATAATACTAACCAAATAATTCTCATCCAAATGGTATCCATTCCAAAGTAATGAGCTAAACCAGAACATACACCTCCTAAAAATTTATCTTCACCATCTCTAAATAATTTTTTTGATGAAGTTCTAGCTCTGTATGTTGGTTCATCTTCAAAAATCTCTTCATCAACTAAATAATCTTCAGGTTTCCCCATAATTTTAGTAATCTCATCAATGTCGTTTTGATTTACAACTTGACGTACGTCTTTAATTCTTTCAGAAAGCAATTCTCCAATTCTAAGTTCAATATCATTTAATATTTCATCTCTTCCTTGTGGGTCATCACTTAAAGATCGTCTTATGGCATCTAAATAAAGTTTTAACTTTTGATAAGCTATTTCATCAATATGAAAAAAAATGCCTCCTAAATTTATATTTATTGTCTTGTTCATTTTGTTGTTGATTTGTTGGTAGTTACTAAGTTTACTGCTTCTACAAGGTCACTCCAAGTGCCATTTAATTCTTTTAAAAATAATTTACCTGTTTCAGTTAATCCGTAATATTTTCTTGGTGGCCCTGATGTTGATTCTTCCCAGCGATAACCGAGTAAACCAGCGTTTTTCAATCTAGTTAATAAAGGATAAACAGTTCCTTCAACAACTAATAATTTTGCATCTTTTAGCTCTGATAGTATTTCAGAAGTATAAGCATCTCCATGTTGTAATATTGAGAGTATGCAGTATTCTAAAACTCCTTTTCGCATTTGAGCTTTTGTATTTTCTATCTTCATAAGTTAGGATTTAAGAGTTAAAAAGCATAGTGCTATTTAATAAATTCTATAGTAAATGGATATGTGTAATACTCTCCACTGTTTGCTTTAATACTTGCTGAAATAATTAAAACAATTTTTAAAATTACTACAGGAATTATACCAATTATAATTGCTAAAATTCCTAGGCCTAAGGTAAATATGGCAATTGGTATTAATAATAATGCTAGTAAAAATCCGTATAGTATTAAACTAAGTTGAAAATTTACTGCGGATTTTCCATGAGTGTCTATATAAATACTCTCATTTTTTTTAGCAGACCACAACACTAGCGGTGCAATAATATTTCCGAAAGGAAAAAACCATCCTGCAAAACCACTTAAATGTGTTATTGAACTGTAATTTTTATCGTTTTGTGTGATCATAATTTAAAGTTTAAAGTAATCTCTTATGCAAATATATGGATAAAAGATAGTAGTATGCAACACATAGTACTAATATTTAACATTTATTTAACAAATTATTTTTTTAAAGGCCTCACTTATTTTAAGTAACTTGGACTCAAAATAATGAAACCTTTATATGGAGATTACAGCAAAAAAAATGAATAGCTTTCTAATGTTTAAGCTGCCATCAGCAGTTTTATGCGGCGTTAGATTAAGAGTTTTAGACAATGAAAAATCAGCGGTAACAGTTAAACACAGATGGATTAATCAGAATCCGTTTAATTCAATGTATTTTGCAGTTCAATCAATGGCAGCCGAACTTTCAACAGGTGCTATAGTTATAAAAAAGATTAAAGAAAGTGGTAAAAATATATCCATGTTAGTTACAAATCATAAGGGGGCTTTTTCAAAAAAAGCTGTAGGTTTAATAACATTTACATGTACAAATGGAGATTTAATTGATGAAGCTTTAAAAAGAACAATTGAAACAGGAGAAGGACAAACTATTTTAATGAAATCAGAAGGTTTAAATGAAAATGGAGAACAAGTTTCAGCATATGAATTTGAATGGAGTGTTAGATTGAAATCAAAAAAATAATAAAAAAATTAAAAGTTATGAATGCTCATGAAATTGAATATCAGATACATGGTAAAGAAATGCAATATGTTGAAATTGAGTTAGATCCACAAGAAGGTGTTGTTGCGGAATCAGGTAGTTTTATGATGATGCATGATGGCATTTCTATGGAAACTATTTTTGGCGATGGTTCAAACCAAGATGAAGGTATTTTAGGTAAATTATTTTCAGCTGGGAAAAGGTTATTAACTGGAGAAAGTTTGTTTATGACTGTTTTTTCAAATTCAGGTATAGGTAAAAAGAAAGTTTCATTTGCAGCACCATATCCAGGTCAAATATTCCCAATTGATTTAAGTGAAATGGGAGGTAAGTTTATTTGCCAGAAAGATTCATTTTTGTGTGCTGCTAAAGGAGTTTCAGTTGGTATTGAATTTTCAAAACGTTTAGGCAGGGGTTTGTTTGGAGGAGAAGGATTTATTATGCAAAAATTGGAAGGAGATGGATTGGCATTTGTTCACGCTGGTGGAAATATGTCTAAAAAAGTACTAGAATCAGGAGAAATTTTAAAAGTCGATACAGGTTGTGTTGTTGGTTTTACAAAAGATGTTGATTATGATATTGAACTTGTTGGAGGTATTAAAAATACAGTTTTTGGTGGTGAAGGTTTGTTTTTTGCAACATTAAAAGGTCCAGGGACAGTTTATGTACAATCTTTGCCATTTAGCAGATTAGCAGGAAGAATTTTAGCATTGGCTCCTAAAACTGGTAATAAAACAAGAGGAGAAGGAAGTATTCTTGGTGGAATTGGAAATTTATTAGATGGAGATAATAGAATTTAATAATAAAAAAGCCGAAGATTTCTTCGGCTTTTTTATTATTCTAAAGTTTCTAATTCTTTATAGTTTTTATTCAATTTTTTAAGTAAAATCCCATAAATAATACGGTAGTATAGCCACAAAAAGCCAATAACTATAAAAAATGTAGCTACTTGGGCTATTAGCATAATATTTAAAAACTTATCAGCATCAATTGCCTCATTATTTGGGTTTAGAGTTTCAATTAAAGCTGTCTCTTATACACATCT
>SDWL01000238.1 GCA_004195315.1 Lutibacter sp. | reverse complement strand
AGAATATATATTGTCACACTGAGCCTGTCGAAGTGTTTTTATTAAAGGGCTAAGTTTTTCAGTATAAAACAAATTAAAAGTCTTCAAAGGCTCAGACGGACTTTTGAATATTGATTATAACTAGAATATATATTGTCACACTGAGCCTGTCGAAGTGTTTTTATTAAAGGGCTAAGTTTTTCAGTATAAAACAAATTAAAATTCTTCAAAAAGCTCAGACTGACTAAAAAATAAGTTATGAAATTATTCTATGTTTATATTCTCAAATGTTCAGATAATTCCTACTACACAGGGATTACTAATAATATAGAACGTCGCTTACAGGAACATAATTCTGATAAAAACCTATTTGCTTATACATTTTTAAGAAAGCCAACCAAATTAGTTTGGTTTGAAAAATTTACAACACCACATGAAGCAATCGCGAAAGAAAAGCAGCTAAAAGGTTGGAGTAGAAAAAAGAAAGAAGCATTAATTAATAATAACTGGGATGATTTGGTGAAATTGTCTCAAAACTATACGGATATTAAAAAGTCTTCGACAAGCTCAGACTGACTTTTGAATATTAATTATAATTAGAACAAGTTTGTAACACTGAGTTGAGTATATCCTGAACTTTTACCAAAGGAAGTCACACTGAGCTTGTCGAAGTGTTTTCAGTTTAGGACGAATTAAAAGTCTTCGATAAACTCAGACTGACTTTTGAATATTAATTAGAATTAGAACAAGTTTGTAACACTGAGTAGATTCTATCCTGAGCTTTTACCAAAGGAAGTCACACTGAGCTTGTCGAAGTGTTTTCAGCATAGAACAAATTATAAGTCTTCGACAGGCTCAGACTGACTTTTGAATATTAATTATAATTAGAACAAGTTTGTAACACTGAGTAGATTCTATCCTGAGCTTTTTCCGAAGGAAGTCACACTGAGCTTGTCGAAGTATTTTCAGCATAGAACAAATTAAAAGTCTTCAAAGGCTCAAACGGACTATTGAGTACTTTTTCGAAGATTAGAATTTTTGTTTTATTGTAATAATATATACTTCAGCTATTAAATCAAAATATTATATTTACAAAAATTACAAACTTTTATTTATGAAAACCAAGCTATTTTTTACAATAACTTTACTAATTACCTTATTCCTAAATTTTAATAGTTCAGCTCAGGAAAAAGACAAAACACGTTGGACTCCTGAAGATGTCATCAATACTGAATCTATGCGCTCAGTATCAATATCTCCCAATGGAAATATGGTAGTTTGGGTTAAAAATAAAGCTTCAAAAAAGAAAGATAAATTTGTTTCTGATATTTATTTAACTAGGTTGGATATTCAAGAGAAAGACACTTTTAAAACCATACAATTAACACATTCTGAGGAAAGTGATTCAAGTCCTCTTTTTTCAAAAGATGGAGAATACATTTACTTTTTATCATCTCGTGAAAAAGGTAAAAAATTATGGAAAATGAGTATTTATGGTGGTGAAGCTAAAGAAGTAAAAGAGTTTAAAAATGGTATTTCAAGCTTACAGTGGAAAGATGAAAATACGCTTTTATTTCAATCAAAAGAAGGGCTTACTTTACACGAACAAACCTTAAAAGAGACGAAAGATAATGTTATTGTTGTTGAAGATTCTACGCAGTGGAAACCAAGCAGAGTTTATACGTATGACATAAAAAAGAAGGCTATTAAAAGAATTACTAATAATGCAAAACCTTTAAGTGGTTATACTATTTCACCAGATGGTAATTGGATGGTATATAGAACATCTAGAAGTAGAAGTTATGATTCTGATGCTCAAAAAGACCCATTTAATTTTTTATTAAATACCGTTACAGGCGAAGTAAAACAGATTATTACAGATAGAGGGTTTCCTTCTGGTTCTTTTCAATTTAGTAAAGACAATAAAGGTTTTTATTTTACTTCAGACTACTCCTCTGACCCACAATGGAATGGTGCTGGAATTTCTGAATTATACTATTATATAATTGCTTCAAACTCCTATAAAAAAGTTGATTTAAAATGGGATTTAGGAATTGGGCGTGGATATAGTGTTGTTGGAAACGATGTGATAGTAACCTTAGCAAATAAAGCATATTATACATTAGCTTATTATTCTAAAAGTGGCAATTCTTGGTCTAAATCTTCTATTAATTTAGGAGAGAAAAATGATCATACTACTTTATTAGACATTTCCGAAAACGGAAAAAAAGTAGTGTATCAATATTCTACCGCTTCTAAATTACCTTCATTTTATATAGCTGACATTTCAAAAAATAAGTTTATAAATGAAAAAGTAATCGTTCAACTAAATAAAAATCTATCTAAAAAACCAATTACAAAAAGTGAAGTTATGGTTTGGAAAGGTTATAAAAATGAAGAAGTTACAGGTATTTTATATTATCCTGAAAATTATGAAAAAGGAAAACGTTATCCTTTAATTTTATCAATTCATGGTGGTCCTTCAGCTGCTGACACAGACACTTGGAGTGAACGATGGAGTACTTATCCCAATATTTTAGCACAACGTGGGTCATTTGTTTTAAAACCTAACTATCATGGTTCTTCAAATCACGGTCTTTCATTTGTAGAAAGTATAAAAGGAAATTATTATGAACCAGAAATGGAGGATATTATTAAGGCTATTGATGTTTTACATAAAAAAGAAATGATCGATAAAAACCAACTTGGAACTATGGGTTGGTCTAACGGTGCTATTATTACTACAATGCTAACAGTACGTTATCCTGATATGTTCAAATTTGCAGCACCTGGAGCAGGAGATGTAAACTGGACTTCCGATTATGGTACCTGTAGTTTTGGCGTTAGTTTTGATCAATCTTATTTTGGAGGAGCTCCTTGGGATGATATGAACGGGAAATTTTACAATGAAAATTACATCTTAAAATCACCACTATTTGAAATTGAAAAAATTAAAACGCCAACAATAATTTTTCACGGAAGCAATGATAGAGCTGTACCTAGAGATCAAGGTTGGGAATATTATAGAGGTTTACAGCAAGTAGGAATTACGCCTGTCCGTTTTTTATGGTTTCCTGGTCAACCACATGGTTTAGGAAAAATAACACACCAATTGCGTAAAATGAAAGAAGAATTGGCTTGGATTGACACTTACCTTTTTAACAAACCACCAACAAAAAATGAAGCTTTTAAAAAAGATAGTCCGTTAGCTAATCTTTTAAAAATTGAAAAAACCGCCATAACTAAAAATGGTAATTACGGTATTCTTATGGATGAAAAACTAATTCCTGAAACTGTTTTAATTAAAAAAGACTCTATTGAAATAGGGCGTTTTGAAGTTACAAATGCTCAATTTAAATCTTTTAAAACTGACTTTAACTATGCATCTGGCTTGGATAATTATCCGGTGATTGTAAATAAAGCAGATGCTGAAAATTACGTAAAATGGTTAAGTGAAATTACTAAAAAAACGTATAGACTTCCAAACGCTAAAGAAGCTAAAAACTTACACAAAGAAGCGCAAAAAGTAGCTTCAAAAGAAAATACACTTAACTATTGGGCTGGTTATGAAATAACATTAGATGAAGTTGATGCTTTTACATTGAAAATTAATGAAGTGAAATCACATTTATTTAAAAAAGTAGGAAAATCAAAAAGCACTAAAATTGAAGATGCAGAAGTGTATGATTTAGGTGGAAATGTTGCTGAATATTATAATAATGGTATTTATGGCTATAGCGCTTACGATTTTTATGATGTAAATAATACTGAAATGGTTAAGAGCTGTCTCTTATACACATCT
>SDWL01000237.1 GCA_004195315.1 Lutibacter sp. | reverse complement strand
GATTCAAAAAAGCCTAAAAATTCTTGACGGATTTGTTGTATAGTTTTTTAATTTTTAACGGTTCAAGTATTTGCTCTTCTTCAAGACTCCCTTCAATTGGATTAGCATTTAAATCTCTCATACCTCTTAACTCTTCTCTACAATCTTAATTTCTTCTACCGTTAACCCATACAACTCATAAACCATATTATCAATTTCTTTATCAGTTGTGTCAATTTTGGTTTTAAGTTCTAAGGCTTTTTGTTTGTTTTCATCAAAAAGGTCTATCCACTCAAACTCATCTTTTTTGCTAAGAGTTGGAATGTATATAGCGTTAACCCCATTAAAATCTGCTTCTTTTAAACTTTGTTTATTTGCTAATTTAATAGCTTTATTTATCTCTTTAATAAATTCACCAAACTCTAAATTGTACCAGTTTTGGAGTTTTTTAGTTAGCTTTTCTAATTGAAATAAAGATGATTGTAAGTACTTTTGAAATTTTTGAGAAATCTCTTGCAATTCTTCATTTGAAGAAATTATATTTTCAACTAAAATGCTTAATTCTGGATTTGAAATATCTGGAATTGGAATTTGACCAAAATATTTCCAAATTAACTGACAACCATTTTGTATTTGTGTACAATATTTGGTTATTAACCACCAACCCATTTTAGAATTTAAAACACCTAACAGACCTTTATTATCAGTTGGAATAATCCACATTGAATTATTACAATACAAACTTTGCTCATCAAAAATAAAGCAAGGCTTTACTTGAAATGCTTGGTACATTATTTTCGGTTTAGAATAAAGGGTTAAATATTCTGCTGAAGGATTATTATCTAATTCTAACCAATGGTGTTGTCCTTTAAATGGTTTTTCAGAAGTTTCTTTACTCCCATTGCATTGCCCTCTCTTTTTTAATTTACCTTCAAATTGAATTAAATGTTTATAAATAGCTTGATATTCATTTTCAATAAACTTATAGCTTCCAAAATTTGCAAGTATAATACTATCTAGTTCATTTTTATTAGGTTTACCATATCTTGTTAAATCTCTTCCTCTTAATATTGAACCAATAAGTTTTTCAGAATTTGAATTTTCTTTTATTAGTTCAATCTTTTTTTTGTTATCAATTAATGTGCGTCTAAAATTATTATTGTTCAGCTTTTAATTTTTTGTACAGTTGTAAGGCAAAACCATCTGTTAAACTAGCTATATACCCACAAATAGTTAAAGTTCTAATATATATCGAATTATGTGTTTTTATTAAATTTTCCGGAAGTAAACGTAAAATTAATTTATCATAATTTGTTAAAGAATTGTTGAATTTATTATGAATTGCAATCAAAAACACATCCAAAAGTTCAGAAATTACTGTATAACCTGCAAGTTCTTTCTCTACAACTTCTCTACTTTTATAAATTTTTTCGACACTTAATTTAATAATATCATTTATTTGAGCTTCATACTTACATTTTTCTAATAAAGAGTATGGATATTCTCCTTTTAAAATCGCATCTTCATTTGCTAAAAAAACAGAAGCTGCTTCACTTATTAAAGTTCCAATAGCTAAAGCTCTCAAATAGCTTAGGCGATCTTTCTTGTATTTTAACTGATGGTATTTTTTAGAATCTATAGTGTCTTTTACTAATTTTATTAAATATTCTAAGGCAAATTCTTCTTCTATTAAACCTAAATTTATGCCATCTTCAAAATCAATTATTGTATAACAAATATCATCGGCAGCTTCAACTAAATAAGCTAAAGGGTGTCTTTTATAAGCAACATTCCCCTCTTTTCCTGTAGCAATTAAACCTAATTCCTGAGCAACATCATTAAAAAAAGGAATTTCAGATTGAAATATTCCGAATTTCTTATCAGCTATTTGGTTTGTTGGTTTTTTAGGTAATGACTCTTTCGGATACTTTATAAAAGTTCCTAGTGTTGCATACGACAAACGCAAACCTCCTTCAACACCTTCTTTATGTTCTGTTAAAATTTTAAAACCGTTTGCATTCCCTTCAAAATCAATAAGATCTTGCCATTGTTTTAGAGTTAGTTGTTCCTTATATTTTTGTCCGTTTCCATGTTGAAAATATTCACCAATTGCTTTTTCTCCATTATGACCAAAAGGTGGATTTCCAATATCATGAGCTAAAGCTGCTGTTGCCACAATTGCCCCAAAATCATTCATTTTATAACCTTCGTCATTTAAATTTGAATGTTTTTTTAAAACTTGTTCTCCTACTTTTCTTCCTAGTGAACGAGCAACTACACTTACTTCCAAACTATGTGTTAAACGTGTATGTACAAAATCGGTTTTTGAAAGAGGAACAACTTGAGTCTTATCTTGTAAACTCCTAAATGAATCTGAAAAAATAATGCGATCATAATCAACTTCAAAACCTAATCTTGTCTCGTCTTGATTTATACGTAATCTCTTTTCTGCATCTCCAAATCTTTTTAAAGACAATAACTGACTCCAATTCATTTTTAAAATATTTTAGTGCAATATACTTAATTCTTTAATATTTAATTATACGGTTTAATTTAAAAAAAACTTAATATTAAAATCATAAAATAGTAAACTGGATATGCAAATAAAAATTACAGAAAGAGTTAAGCGACATTTTTACTAATTTTTCTATAGAAGGATTTGAAGAAGGATCTGATTTAGATGGCCGTCTTGCTAACAATCCAACAGGGCAAGGTTTAATTGATGGTGGCTTAGATCTATCTGATATCCTTTTTACAGATGTTATCATAAAAATGATAAACAATACAGGCGCAACTTTTACTGAAGCTGATTTTATTTCAGGAGATGGAAATGAAACAGGAACAAATTACGCAACCTGAGGTGTTGGTTGGACTGTTCAATAACAACTAACCCAATAATTTACTACCAATACTTATTCTTCAACATTAATAATTTTGATATCTTTATAGGTAACAATATTCATTTTATCATTTTTAAAGTAAGTCCAAACACCGTCTTTTTTACCATTTTTGAAGTTAGCTATTACAGTTTATTTCCTTGAAGATAATAGCTAAACCATGTGTTGTTTAATTTTTTATTCTTTGTTTAAAAATCCTTCAGGCTCAACAATTTAACTATTATCATAATAATAAGTTGCTTTTACTAAATCGTTATCTATATTTTTGTAATCTACTTTTTATTCTTGTGAAAATGCTGTTATATTAAACAACACTATAAATATGTTTACAAATGTTTTCATCTCTTTTCTATCTCGTTAAATAAACTTTAACTAATTTATATAAATTTTTGTCATTTTCTGTAGAATTCAAGTCTTACTAATTTGGGTTATTTAACAATTTCTACAAATATAACTATCAAGAATTGTTATAAATTACATGCTGCATCGCTTTTCTATTTGCATATTTCATATTTTTACTACAGAATTTTGTCCCCTTTAATGAAACAATTAATTATTCTTTTTAAATGCCATTTATTGGCTATTTTTATTATTTGTAGTTTACAAAGCTCAGCTCAAACAACCCTTCAAACACCTGATATAGAAACCTATGGGGTGGCCTCTCAACTAAGCACCTAAAGTAGATTGTTTAACTTACCTTTGATACCAAATACAAGTGAAGAAAATAGAACTAAAAACCGCAGAGAGCAATTGATTATGAAATAATTGTAAACAGCTAAAATAACTATACAATAGATACAGAAAACATTTGATCTAAAAGCATTAATAAATACCCCAAATTGTAATGCTGCATTCAAGGTTCTAACGCAACAAACGTTGCTTTTTTTTTAGTGAGTCTAAGCTACATATTTTAGTTCAGAATCCATTATTTCTTTCGGTGTTTTA
>SDWL01000236.1 GCA_004195315.1 Lutibacter sp. | reverse complement strand
AATTTAAATGGTCTATCCCATAATTTAAAACTGTAATCATTTCCTAAAACTATTTGAATAGATTCTTGTGTATCAACAGTTGGGACAACAACTCCTTCTGTATTTCTAAGTTCTTTGTAAAAAGGAGGCTGATTGTACATTCCTCCTGAAATTCTAAATAGCATATCTTTATCCCAATCTGGTTTTATAGCAAACTGACCTCTAATACTGTAAATAATCTGATTTGTAGTTTCAATACCACTACCATAAACATTCCAATTATGTGAGCGAGCACCTAAATTATACCAAACTTTGTGATTGTTCCATTCTGTATTTTTACTGTACTGAGCAAACCAAATCAAGCGATCAATAGTGGTATTATTTTTAGCTTTTATACTTTGGAAAGGAGTTATTTCACCTATAAAAGGTTCGTATGGTTGATTGTTAGAAACATGAAGTGGTGGACGAACATTAAAACCAACTGAATCTATAATTTCCCATTCATTGATGCGGTCTTTGATATCTTCTTTTTGATATTTAACACCAAAATCAAAATGATTGTTGTCTTTTTTGTAGGTTCCTTTAAATTCTACATTACTTATTAATGCATCAATATCGTTTCTTGCATGACTTAATTGCGATCCAATTCCTTCAGAAAACTTAACTTCTCCGAAATCGTTAGAACCAAAGTCATTATTTACTTCACCTAAATTATAACTTGCTAAAATATCGTAGTATTCTTCTTCAATAGTGTGATAAGCAGATGTTGTTAAGCTTAAATCTACGTTTTCGTTTACAGTATAACTACTTTTTAAAGCTCCAAAAAGAGTCTCAAAGGTGTCTTTTTCTTGTCCTTCATAATACACAACCAGTTCTAAAGGATTTGAAACGGTTCCGAATTTTGTTCTTCTAGTTATAGGTGTATAATTATAATTATTGATGGAAAAATTTCCTAAAAAGTCAATTTTTAATTTTGGATTTACTTCAAACGATAAAAATGTTTGAGCATCGGTAAAATTTGGATTAGCTGTAGTTTCAATATCCTTACTATTAATAAATAAGCCATTATCTCTATAGCGAACACCTATTATAGCACTTAATTTATTTTGGATCATGGTGCCTTCTATAGTTACACTTCCGCCTAATAAACTTGCATTAATTGTGGTTGCTAATTCAACTGGAGTTCTGTAGGTTATATCTAAAACCGAAGAAAGTTTATCGCCATATTTAGCTTGAAATCCACCAGCTGAAAATTTAATATTTTGCACCATCGCAGAATTTACAAAACTTAAACCTTCCTGTTGGCCAGAACGCACTAAAAAAGGACGATACACTTCAATACCATTTACATACACTAAATTTTCATCAAAATTACCACCACGTACATTGTATTGTGTGCTTAATTCATTGTTATTATTAACACCAGGTAAAGTCATTAATATATTTTCAACGCCATTATTAGCCCCAGGAATTTTGGCAACATCAGCCTTATTTATTTTAATAAAACCTTGAGTTTCTTTTTTAGAGTCTTTTAAAATTACTTCATCAATTTCTTCTGTTTTAAATTCTAAAATAGGAAAAAATCTGTATGTTCTATTTTTGGGAATGGTTACAGATTTAGTATATGTAGTGAAGGAAATATGTCTGAAAACAACATTAATTTCGGTATTCCCGGGTACGCTTAAACTATATTCACCGTTGTTATTTGTTGTTGTTCCATAGTTTAAATAAGCTATTGCAACACCTTCAATTGGTTCTTTGTTGGTGTTTTTCACAACTCCTTTAATGATAGAATTTTGTGCAGTAATTGATATTGTAACTATTAAAAATAAAGTGAGGTTTACTATTTTTAGCATAGATTATTTATTTTTTTCTAAAAAAAGTGGCATTAGTTGTGTTTGTGTTTCCAACGTTATCTGTAACAACTATTTTAAGTTCATGTTTTGCCGTTGTAAATACTTTATCTTTAAAATCATATGTTAGAACGCTCTTTTTGACATTGTATTCTAGTAAAATCCATTCCCCATCAATTTCACCTCTGTATGATTTTATACCAGATTTATCATCTGAAATTTTAATTTCTAATGTTTTAAAATGAGTTAACCATTGTTCGTTTTTAAAATTATGCAAACTTATTTTTGGTTTGTCAACATCAGTTAATAATGTGAAGTTTCCTAATTTTTTTGTTGATGTGTAAAAAGTTGAATCTTTTTTAACAGTTGATTCATACCGTGATTTTCCTTTTTTGTTGATGGATGCAATATATAATTGTTTCTTTTCTTCATTTGAATACTTAGAAACATTAAATGTGAGTGTATAGTTTTTCCCTAAGGGGACAATTGGAGTGTGCACCTTAATACTAGAGTCTTTAACTTCAAAATCTAAATAAAAATCTTGATAAAATGTGTTTTTAGGAAAAGCTACTGTTATTCCTTGATTTGTAAATTTGTTAAATTGGCGGTGATTAATTTTATATGGTGTTATTTTAGGTGTATTAACAGCTAAAAGAGTATCCTTTTTTCCTTCAATAGGAATGGTAACTTTTTGTGTATTTCCTTTAAAATCTTTGGCGATAATTTCAACAGAATATGTTAAGCCATCTTCAATAGTTATATATCCTTTACTGAAGGATTTAGTATATAAACTTAATTTGTTTGAAGGTTCTATATAACATTTTTGTACCCATTGATTTAAATTTCCTAAACGCTCATAATCAATTAATAAATTAATGTATTTACTTTCTGCAAAAGAAAAGGAAGAAGCTTCAAACTCATGAACTTTTTCACCATTTACAAACATACTTAAATTGTAAAGTCCGTTTTTATTATAAGCACCATCTAATTGATCATAGGCATTTATTCCAAAACTAATTTTACCAAAAGCTTTAATTTTAGGGGCAAGCAGTTCCCCATTTTTTAAATTCACAAGTGAAAGCTTGGTTGGTATAGCAATGCCATTTATATATGAATTATCATCTAAGGAATAACCAATTAGCGTATTTATTCTTGGTTTTTTAGAATCATTTACTTCAAAACCAAATAGCATTGGATTTATTATGTTTTCTTTTTTAGTATCTCTAATTTCAAAGTGTAAATGAGGACCAACAAACCCTCCAGTACTTCCGCTTAAAGCAATTATTTCATTTTTTGTAATTGGCAATTCTTTTGAAGAAGGGAAAACTTGAATTTCAAAACTTTCCTTTTTGTATTGTTGTTTTTTAATATAGTCTTCTATACGTTTATTAAATTTTTGTAAATGAGCATACACAGTAGTATAACCGTTAGGATGTGTTATATAAACAGCTTTTCCATAGCCCCAATGAGAAATTTTAATTCGTGAAACATAACCTTCAGCAGTAGCATATACGTTAAAACCATCTTTTTGTTGAGTTTTAAAATCTAAACCTGCATGAAAATGATTGTTTCTAAGTTCTGCAAACGTACCAGATAAAACTAAAGGAATATCTAATGGGTTTTGAAAGTAATTTTTTTGGTATGTATTATTTACAGAAACATTTCCTTGTCCAAATGCAATAAAATTACAGAATATAAATAGGATGTAGAGTAACTTTTTCACAAATATTGATTTAAAGCTAAAATACTAAATAATATGAATTATAATAATTATATGACTACACATTTAACATTAAAATTCATAAGATTTCTATAAAATGAAAAAAAAGAGTTGTAATATTATTTCAAAACACTAACTTTGTAATATATAGTTTGTATTCTTTAAGTATATATGAGTAATATAACAGAAGTTGTTAATTTAGTTGAAAATAAGCTTAAATTACTTTTAGAGCTGTCTCTTATACACATCT
>SDWL01000235.1 GCA_004195315.1 Lutibacter sp. | reverse complement strand
AGATGTGTATAAGAGACAGATTCTTCAATTTTTGGTTGCCAAGAAGTGTAAATTTCTTCAGCTTTAATGTTATTTTCAAGTTGATCTTGTAATTTAGTTGTACCAGCTAGTTTGGTGAAAAAGTTATTAAAGAATTTACTTTTGTCTAAGGTTAAAGAATACGCTTCAATTAAGTAGGACAAATCGATTTTATGCATTTTTTCGGTATTGCTTAAATCAAAACCGCAACATTCTATATTTTCATGTTTTGGGTGTTTTGCTCCAAAATTGGGTTGAGGTGTAAAACAAAATTGTAAAGTATCAGCTTTCATAAAAGGGGATCCAAAAATTTGAAACTGTTTTTCGGTTCCACGCCCAATGCTCACATTAGTTCCTTCAAAAAAACATAAACTAGGATATAAATTAATGGACTTGTCATTAGGTAAATTTGGTGATGGTTTAATTGGTAAATTATATTGTTTATTGTGATTGTAGTTTTTTAAGGGGATAACAGTTAAATCACATTTTACCGAATTTTTAATCCAGTTTTCTCCATTTATCATTTGAGCATATTCACCAATAGTCATTCCATATACAACTGGTATAGGGTGCATTCCAACAAAGCTGGTATGTTCCATTTCCAAAGTTGGGCCATCAATATAATGCCCATTTGGATTTGGTCTATCTAAAACTATTAAAGGGATTCCTTGTTCTGCACAAGCTTCCATTACATAATGAAGTGTTGATATATATGTATAAAAACGCACACCAACATCTTGAATGTCAAACACCATTACATCAATGTCTTTTAATTGTTCTTCAGTAGGTTTTTTATTGCTTCCATAAAGTGAAACAATTGGAATACCGGTTTTTGCATCTATTCCATCAATAACTTTTTCTCCAGCATCTGCATTTCCTCTGAAACCATGTTCAGGTGAAAATACTTTTGTAATGTTTATTTTTTGTAAAAGTAAACTATCAACTAAATGTGTGTAGCTATCTTTACCTTTAAAAATTACAGAAGTTTGGTTTGCAATCACTGCAACATTTTTAGAAGCTAAGAGTTTTAAATACAGATTTGTTTGTTGTGCACCAGGTAAAATTTCTAAAACAGAAACTTTAGCATCCTTCAATTTTGAAGAATCAGTTTGCCCACAAGAAATCAAACTAAAAAAGAATGAAAAAACCAATAAGAAATATGTATTTTTGAACGAATAAGAAATCATAGATAAAATTGAATTACGAGTTATTTATTGCAAAACGCATTATTACTGAAAAAAAGTATAAAAGTAGTATATCTTCACCAATAATAAAAATAGCAATTATAGCAATTGCTTTAGGTATTGTTATTATGATGATTGCCATTTCAACAGGTAGTGGACTGCAACAAAAAATACGAGAAAAATTATCAGGCTTTAATGGTCATATTCAAATAACAAATTTTGATAATAACAATTCTGAAATTACCTTAATACCCGTTTCAAAAAAGCAAGATTTCTATCCTAAATTCAATAATGTTAGTGGTATAAAGAACGTTCAAGTTTTTGCAACAAAAGCAGGTATTATTAGAACAGAAACAGATTTTGAAGGAATTATTTTTAAAGGAGTTTCAAGTGATTATGATTGGATTTTTTTTAAAGAATATTTGGTTGAAGGTGTTTTGCCAAAATATATTGATAAAGTTTCCTTTGAAGTATTAATTTCAAGCGAAATTTCAAACAGATTAAATATTAAGTTAGGCGATGAGTTTAATATACTTTTTATAAAAGAAGACGCTACAAAAGCACCATGGATAAGAGTGGTAAAAGCTGTTGGAATTTACAATTCAGGTTTTCAAGATTTTGACGAGAATTTTATTATAGCAGATATTCAGCATATTCAAAAAATGAATAAGTGGAAAAATGATGAAGTTGGTGGTTTTGAGGTTTTTATAAGTGATTTTGATGCTATTAATGAAAAAAGTGAAGAAGTATATGAGCAAACGGCATCAACACTTAATAGCCAAAGTATTGTTGAAAAATACCCAGCCATATTTGAGTGGATTGGTTTATTTGATACTAATATTTATATTATTATTGCTATTATGATATTAGTTGCTAGTATTAATATGATAACTGCATTATTGGTGTTAATTTTGGAACGTACACAAATGATAGGAATATTAAAAGCGCTAGGAAGTAACAATATTAGTATCCGAAAAGTATTTTTATACAATGCCAGTTATTTAATATTAAGAGGCTTATTTTGGGGAAATTTAATTGGGTTAACTATTTTATTAATTCAAAAATATTTAGGAATAATTACACTAAACCCGGAAACTTACTATGTAAATGCAGTTCCTATCTATTTGAATTTTGGGTATATTATTTTATTAAATGTTGGAACTCTTTTATTATGTTTAATAATGTTGATAATACCAACCATTGTAGTTTCAAAAATAAACCCATCCAAATCTATAAAGTTTGAATAATTTGGGAGCATTCTCTTCTCTTAATTTTAAAATGTCTTGAGTTTAATTTTTTTTAAATTTTGTACATTTGCATACTAAATAAAAAAAATGAAATACTTTAAAAATATATTAGGAACTATTGGAAACACACCTTTAGTAAAATTAAATAAAATTGTTGAAGAAATAGATGCCTTGGTATTGGCTAAAGTTGAAACTTTTAATCCGGGAAATTCAGCAAAAGATAGAATGGCTGTTAAAATGATTGCTGATGCAGAGGAGCAAGGTTTGTTAAAACCAGGAGGAACTATTATTGAAGGAACTTCAGGAAATACAGGAATGGGTTTAGCGTTAGTTGCAATTATTAAAGGATACAAGCTTATTTGTGTTATTAGCGATAAACAATCTAAAGAAAAAATGGATATTTTAAGAGCTTTAGGTTCTGAAGTTGTTGTTTGTCCAACAAATGTAGAACCAACAGATCCTCGTTCTTATTACTCAGTTTCAAAGCGTTTAGCTACTGAAACACCAAATTCTTGGTATGTAAATCAATATGATAATCCGTCAAATTCCTTAGCACATTATGAGAATACTGGGCCAGAAATTTGGGAGCAGACAAAAGGTAAAATAACTCATTTTGTGGTTGGAGTAGGTACTGGTGGAACAATTTCAGGGATTGGAAAATACTTAAAAGAAAAAAATCCAAACATAAAAATTTGGGGTATTGATACTTATGGTTCAGTATTTAAAAAATATCACGAAACTGGTATATTTGATGAGAATGAGATTTATCCATACATAACTGAAGGTATTGGAGAAGATATATTACCTAAAAATGTCGATTTCAGTGTTATTGATGGTTTTACAAAAGTAACCGATAAAGATGCTGCTGTATTTACACGTAAAATAGCAAAAGAGGAAGGAATTTTTGTTGGAAATTCTGCAGGTTCTGCAGTAAAAGGATTGTTGCAATTGAAAGAACATTTTAAAAAAGAAGATGTAGTTGTTGTGATGTTTCATGATCACGGAAGCAGATATGTTGGAAAAATGTTTAATGATGATTGGATGCGTGAAAGAGGTTTTTTAGATGATGAAAAATTAGTAGCTGTAGATTTAATTAAAGATAGAATTAATACTCCTTTAATTACTGTGAAAATTGAAGAATTGGTTTCTCACGCAATAGAACGTATGCGTTTAAATGATATTTCTCAAATACCAGTTACCGATGTAAATGGTTTTGTTGGTTCTGTTGATGAAAGTGAATTATTCCGCTTGTATTTTGACGATAAGGATATTGCAAATAAGTCAATTAAAGAAGTAATGAGTGCCCCTTTTTCTATTGTAAAAAGTACCTGTCTCTTATACACATCT
>SDWL01000234.1 GCA_004195315.1 Lutibacter sp. | reverse complement strand
AGATGTGTATAAGAGACAGCTATTGGTTTATCAGTATTTTTAAAAGGGCAGGTAGTTAGTAATTTTGATAAATCTCCTTTAAATGGAGCTCATTTATTTAATTTAAATTCTGTAATTGGTACCATAACTAATGGTGAAGGTAAATTTGAACTTGTAACCAAACCAAACGATACCATTTATATATCTTACTTAGGCTACCAATCTATTAAACTAAAAATAACTAACGATTTATTAAAAGGAAATGAATTGGTTATTGAGTTACACGAGAAAACTGAAGAAATGAATGAGATTGTTGTAAAATCTCATAAACTTGTAGGTGTTCTAGAAATTGATGCTAAAAATGTACCTATAGATAAATATTCTCGTATACATATTGTTGGTTTACCACAAACTTATGAAGTAGGCACAAGAACTAAAAGAAATTATACTTCTCCTATTGATGCTTTATTTCGTCCTATAGATTTTGTGTATAGCATGTTTGGTAAAAAACCACAACAATTAAAAAAATTAAAAAAACTACGTACCGATGATAGTTTACGTAAAATGTTAGAAGGCAAATTTAATAGAGAGTTAATGATGGAGTATTTAGATATGGATGCTCAAGAATTAAATGAATTACTAAATGAGTGTAACTATTCCGATTATTTTATTCAATCAGCTAGTGATTTACAATTAATTGAAGCTATTTTATTGTGCTATGAAAATCATAAAGCAATTAAGAAAGGAAGTACTATTAAAGAAGTTGACTAGTAAAAATAAATCGTCTAAACTTATTTTTTAGACGATTTATTTTATGAGAATAATTTAACACTATGATTTATTTTTTGATAATCTATAAGATAAACTAAAAATAATTTGTTCGGGTCTTGAATCTAATGTGAAAGTTTCACTAGCTTTAGTCCAGCGAGCTTCATTTTCACTTAAACCTCTTTCATACCTTACATCAATACCCAATCTTCCTAATTCTATTGAAGCTCCTATATTTAAACCAATTGAAAACTCATTTTCAATACTTTCAAAATTCAACCCTTTTAAATCGTTATCTAAATAATATTGAAAAGCAGGGCCTGCAAAAATATTTAAAGGGCCAATTAGTTTAATGCCAACTAAAACGGGTATATCTAATTTTGAAACTTTGTAATCTTCAGTGTCTCCAGTGTTTAAAACATATTCACTAGTAGTTTTAGTATATACAAACTCTGGACGTATGTAAATTGGTCCCAAGTCTAATTTACCATAAAAACCTATATTAAAACCAGATTTTCCCTTTCCGTTATTTTTATAAACTTCAGTAACTTCCTTAAGATCTCCGTTAGAGTTATAACTTAAACCTCCTTTAATACCAAAACCGTTCTGTGCATTCACAAAATAAAGTGTTGATAAAAAAACCATTGAAAATAATGCTATTTTTTTGTTCATAATTAATTTATATTTCGAGTTTGTATTGCTCCCTTAAACGCAATAATTGTAACGTTATTTTCTTGAAATTACTTTTTTAACTGCAGCAACAATATCGTTATCAGTTAAACCATATTTTTCCATTAATTGAGCAGGTGTTGCTGATTCTCCAAAACTATCATTAACAGCTACAAATTCTTGAGGAACTGGTTTGTTTTGAACTAAAACACGAGAAACGCTTTCACCTAAGCCACCTATAATATTATGTTCTTCTGCAGTAACAATACAACCTGTTTTTGCAACAGATTTTAAAATTGCATCTTCATCTAAAGGTTTTATAGTATGAATATTTATCACTTCCGCACTAATTCCTATAGCTTCCAATTTTTCTGACGCTTGTAATGCTTCCCAAACCAAATGACCTGTTGCTACAATAGTAACATCTTTACCTTCAGTTAATTTAATTGCTTTTCCAATTATAAATTCTTGATCTTCAGGCATAAAAATAGGTACTGCCGGACGACCAAAACGTAAATATACTGGGCCAACATAATCTGCAATGGCAAGTGTTGCTGCTTTTGTTTGATTATAATCGCAAGGATTTATAACTACCATCCCAGGTAACATTTTCATTAAACCAATATCTTCAAGAGTTTGATGAGTTGCTCCATCTTCACCTAAAGTTAATCCCGCGTGTGAAGCACATATTTTTACGTTTTTCCCTGAATATGCAATAGCTTGTCTAATTTGATCGTAAACTCTTGCAGTTGAAAAATTTGCAAACGTACCTGTAAAAGGGATTTTTCCTCCAATTGTTAATCCAGCAGCAATTCCCATCATATTTGCTTCTGCAATTCCTACTTGAAAAAATCGCTCAGGATGATTTTCAATAAATTTTTCCATTTTTAAGGAACCTACTAAATCAGCGCAAAGGGCAACTACATTCTCATTAGTATCTCCTAATTCAGCTAATCCTGCACCAAAACCGGATCTGGTATCTTTTTTTTCTGTAAATGTGTATTTCTTCATTTTATTATTTATTAAAAATCGTTCAAAATTAAGGATATTTAATCATACGAAACTACATTTTTAGCAATTCTTCATACAACTTATGCACAGGTAATCCCATTACATTAAAATAACTTCCTTCAAGCTTTGTAACACCTATAAAACCTATCCATTCTTGTATTCCGTAAGCGCCTGCTTTATCATAAGGTTTGTAATTTTCAACATAAAATTCTATCTCTTCAGTTGTTAAATGCTTAAAGTGAACAATTGTTGTATCAAAAAAAACATTTTGATTTGTTAAAGTTTTAATACAAATAGAAGTTATTACTTTATGTTTTGTTCCTGAAAGTTCTTGTAGCATTTCAACAGCATGCTCCTTATTTTTTGGCTTTTCTAATGCTTTGTTATTATGCCAAACAATGGTGTCTGAAGTAATGATGATATCATTTTCTTTTAATTCACCTTCAAAAGCTTTGGCTTTCAATTCAGCTAAATAATTAGTAATTTCTTCCTCTTTTAAGATTGAAGTATAATTTTCTTCAATAGGTTTTACTTTTAAAGTGAATTTTAAACCTAATTCTTTAAATAATTCTTGACGCCTCGGTGAAGCAGAAGCTAAAATAATATGGTTATTTTTAAATTTTTTTGAAAGCATTTTTATGTATTTAATGAAAATATGATGAGTGCATTTACTCCTAAAAACATGATAATTTTTAAAAGCACACTCACTTTATTAAAATCTTTTATTGATTTCGCTGATTGTAATTTTAAAGCCACATATAACAATGGAATTATTGAAAATACTACTAAATATAAAATTGTAAACTTATAATTTGAAGCAAAATTAAGTATAATATAAATTAAAAAACTTAATGGAATTACACAAAGTAATGACGTAATTTTTGATGTTCTTTTTTTTCCAATTAAAATTGGTAATGTATTCATATTTAACTTATAATCACCATCTAAATCTTCAATATCTTTAACCATTTCTCTAATTAAATTTATGAAAAAGGCAAAAAATGACAAACCTAAAATCACATTTATAATAAGTTGCTGATTATTTGTTTGGACTGTTTTATTGATGTCAAATAAGTATAAAATAAAAATGCTAAATGCTGTTAAAAATGAAACAATTAAATTTCCAATTAAAAATTTTGATTTAAATTTTTTGGAATAATAATAGAGTAGTAGTGAAGTACTTATAAAAATAAAAGAATAAGATGGCTTTTCAATATTTAAAGATAAACCTATTCCTAAAATTAAACCTATAGCATTAAACCACAAATACAATTTCTGTGCTTTTTCTTTTGTAAAGTGCTTTGTAACAATAACTTTTTGTGGTTTGTTAATTAAATCGGTTTTCAAATCAAATATATCATTAATAATATATCCACCCGCAGTAATTGCTAGTATTGAAATGAGTAAAATTGCAAACTGAATTAAAGAAAAATGAG
>SDWL01000012.1 GCA_004195315.1 Lutibacter sp. | reverse complement strand
GTGTTAAAGGTCTGTTTATTAATTCAGGTACTTCTGTAAATAATTCATGACTATCATAAACTAATTTTCTATTAAAAAGCCTACTGACTAAATAATTTGGTAATAAAGTGTCTAAATCATTGGCAATTAAAATGTCTTTTTTCAGAAATAATAATTTAAAAAAAAGGCGTAAATTATATTCAGCATAAAACAAAAAACCGGAGTTAAACAAAAGTCTAATTCTGGTTGTTTTATAATTTCTTTCTGTTTTTTGGCTATTACCAAATTTTCTACCTATTAATAACACATCAAAATTCATTTGTGTTAAAGTAGTGCACACTTTATGAACTCTTTGATCTGATACTAAATCATTCGTTACAGAAACTAGTATTCGTTTCAAGGCATAAAAATTTTATGCAAAATAAGAAATTAATCCTTATTTCTTTTAACAGTAAGGTAATAGATATTAAGCAGAAGTATAAAACCGTTGGTAATAATAATTGGCCAAGAGATTGTAAGCATTATACCATAGATAACAAATAATAATGCTCCAACTGAATTTACGATTCTTAATGTATTCACATTTTTCATCATAAATGAAATGATAAGCACTATTGAAGCTATATAACCTACCCATTCTGTAATTGTAATTCCTAATATACTCATTATATTTATTTTTGTAAGCCGACAAATATAGTTATAAAAATATTAAGGATAATCAGTAAAAAAAGAAACCTCACCTAAAAGATTAGGTGAGGAAAATTGCTATGAAAAAGATGGTAAGCTATGAAACTTACCGAGACAAATATACAAAATATTTCAATACCAAAATGTTTTTTTTGTTAAAATTTTGTAAAAATTTGATTTTTTTAAGAAAGTAACACATTTAAGCTTTTTGTTCATTTTTAATATTTAATTGCTTCATAAATTAAGTTATGAACAACAGTTCTAATGTCTTTTTTTCCAAGCTTATTATTGCTCATAGTTGGATAAACTCTATTAGATAAAAACACATATAATATACCGTTATCTGGGTCTACCCAAGTGTAAGTACCTGTGAAACCACTATGTCCAAAGCTATTTGCAGAGGCATATTTACTACTGGCTTTAATTTCAGGGTTTATACTTGGCTTATCAAACCCAAGACCTCTTCGTATACTATCATTTTCATAATATCTATGGCTGAACTTGTTAATTGTTTTAGCTTCTAAATATCTTTTCCCTCCATAAAATCCTTTTTGTAAATACATTTGCATCATTTTGGCAACATCATTAGAATTAGCAAATAATCCTGCATTACCACTTACACCATTCATAATTGCAGCACCCATATCATGAACATCACCTTGTAATGTTTGGTGTCTGTAATAATCATCTATTTCTGTTGGAGCAATTTCAGATGTATTGAATTTATCTAAAGGATTATATCCTAGTGTTGTTGCTCCCAATGGTTTGTAAAAGTTTTCATTGTTTAATTCATCCATTTCTTTATGATACGTGTCTTTTATGTATTTTTTGAAAAGATAAAAGAGTAATCCACTGTATTTATAACCTTCTTTTTTTAACTGTGGTACTTCAGCAATTCTTTTATAAATAGTATCAGTATAAGAATCAATCAGATATAAATTTTCAGTTATTTTAATTGAGAACCCTTGACTTTTTTCTGTTCTATATAAATTTGGAAACGTTTTTTTGGTAATACTATCTATTGTTTCTAAATAATAAGGAATCCAAGGTTTTATTTTAGCAACATGTGATAATGCTTCTTTTAAAGTAATTGAATCTTTATTTGAACCTTTTAAATAGGGCATAAGTTCACCTAAAGTTTCATTTAAATTAAGCAATCCTGTTTCTTCACTTTTCATAATCATTGGTAAACCACCAATAATTTTGGTTACTGAAGCCAAATCATACAAATCGGTTAATTTTACAGCTTGTTTTTTATCGTACGTTTGGTACCCAAAACTTTTATGATAAACTACTTTTCCATAACGTGCAACTAAAACTTGTCCGCCAGGCGCCATTAAAGAATCTACAACCATAGTAGTTACAGAATCTATTTTAGCAAGTAACTTACTGTCCATATCAACTTCTTCAGGAATTGTGTATGAAAGCTTCATTAAATTTGGAGTAGATAATCCTGTTCCTTCAGGAAAAATATTTTTAATTGAAACTGGTAATTTTCCTTTTGTTTCTAGTGCTCCAAAAATCATTTGAGCTGAAATTTCTTGAGATACTTTACTATTTTGGTATGACACTAAAACGGCTTCAATATTTTTGAAATCAGAAATATCTAATAAAGTATATGGACTTGCAAATACATCTAAAATCACTTTGTTATTTTTAGAAATCTCTTGTAACCAAGAAAGCTCTTCAACTGTCATTTTAAAACTTTTCCAAGGATTTTCATTTGATTTATGATAACCAATAATAACGGTATTGTAAGATTTTAATTTTTGAAGTAAATTCGATAAATTTTCATCTGAAATAACATCAACTTCTGTGTATTTTTTTAAGGTATTTGTAAAGTCAAAATTATCGGAATCTCCTAATTTAACATAGGCTATTTTATTGTCAGATAATTCCTTAATTGGTATTAAATTTTCTTTGTTTTGAACAAGCGTTATAGCTTCCGTCATTAAAGAGCGATATAATAATTCGTCTTTTATGGTAATAATATCATCTTGAATACCTTCTTCTTTTATAGTTTCAAAATTGTTTAAACCAACCCAATATTTTGCTTTTAATATTTTTCTAACAGATTCATTAAGGCGATCTTCTGTGAAAACTTTATTTTTAAGGGCTTTCTTTAATATTTTTACGGCAACTTTTACATCTTCAGGAATTAGTAACATATCATTTCCAGCAATAAATGCTGCCAAATCTATATCGCCTGGTTTTGCAAAATTTGCAGCACCTTTCATATTTAAAGCATCTGTAAAAATTAAACCATTGTATCCCATTTTTTCTTTTAAAAGTTCAGTAATAACTTTGTATGATATAGAAGTAGGAACTCCAGGTTTTGGCTCTAATGAAGGAACATTTAAATGAGCCACCATAACACTTGCTAAATTAGTTTTGAATAACTTTTTATAAGGAAACAATTCAATTGAATCTAAACGTTCTAAAGTAAAATCAAGAAATGGAAGTGTTTTATGAGAATCTGTTGAAGTATCTCCATGACCTGGAAAATGTTTTGCATTAGCAAGTACCCCAGTACTTTGCATACCATTTGTAAAAGCAATTGCTTTTTCAGTTACATTGTATTTGTTTTCACCAAAAGAACGATTTCCAATAATTGGATTTGCTGGATTTGTATTAATATCTACAACGGGTGCAAAATTAACGTGTATGCCAATTCTTTTGCAATGCTCTCCTAACTGCTCTCCAAATTGCTCAATTAATTTATTGTTTTGAACAGCACCTAAAGTCATATTCCAAGGGTAACGGAAAGAGTTTTTTAATCGCATATTTAAACCCCATTCTCCATCAAAACCTATTAACAAAGGAATTTTAGATGTTGATTGATAAATATTTGTTAACGCTGCCTGTTTTTCAGGAGTTCCTTGCATAAAAATTAATCCACCAATATGGTATTTTTTAATCATTTTTTTTACAAAGGCTTTGTGCTTTTTATCTTTATTTGAATAAGCTTGTATCATAAATAATTGCCCTATTTTTTGATCTAAGGTTAGATTATTCATAATACCTTCAACCCATTTTTCTTGATTTTCAAAATCAGAAGTTTGTAAAGGATCAATTTGTTGTGCGTAGCTAGTTCCTAGAAATAAGAAGATGCTTGCTATTAGTATGTTTTTCATTTTTTAATAATTTTTATTCGTTTAATTGTGCTCCAGTTCCTTTTAATTCAGAAAATATAATATTTCCATTTTCTAGTTTTACTCCACGGGCAATATCATTTTTTAATAATAAAGCGCCATCCATATCTACATAATCTAGCATTGGTGTTAAATGTGCAATTGCTGAAATTCCAACAGAAGATTCAGTCATACAACCCACCATAGTTTTTAAACCTAAAGATGCTGCATTTGTAATCATTCTTTTTGCGGGTGTTAAACCACCACATTTCATTAATTTAATGTTTACACCGTGAAAATGATTGTAACATTTTTCAACATCACTTTCAATAATACAGCTTTCATCAGCAATAATGGGTAAAATGGAGTTTTCATAAACAACTTTTGCTCCTCGCCAGTTTTCTGCAGGAAGCGGTTGCTCAATAAATTCTACGCCTAATTTTTTTAATTCAATAGAATTTTTTACTGTTTCAGTAACATCCCAACCACAATTAGCATCAATTCTAAAAATTGAATTAGTATGTTTTCTAAGTTCTCTTACTATTTGAATATCATCTTTTGTTCCCAATTTAATTTTATAAATAGGCCAAGGCATTTCTTTCATTTTTGAAACCATATTTTCTACAGTATCAATACCAATTGTAAAATTAGATTGAGGAAGATTATCAAGTTTTAAATCCCAATATTGATGAAGTTTCACACCATTTTTACGTGTGTATAAATCTGTGTAAGCTTCATCTAAGGCACATAATAAAAACATATTATTTTTAAAATGTGGTTGTAAATAATTCCAGTATTCTTCTGGTGTTTTACCTGAAACAGCCTCTATAATTTCACGTTTGTTAATAAGTTCTTCTTCAAATTGTTCAACAAATGTGTTGTAATATGGGTTTGCAGTTGCTTCTCCAAATCCTGAAAATTCATTTTCTTGAAGTTCTACTATTATTGATGGAATTTCAGTTCTAGTACCTCTTGAAATTGTAAAAGGGTGTTTTAATTGTAATTTGTATGTACGTATAATTAATTTCATCTGTTTAAATTTTATTTTTTCAGAGGTTACAGATGCTGTTCGGTATTCATCATTCCTTTATGTATCAAAATTTCTAGTGCTCGTTTCATTTTATAATAAAGCTTCTCTTAAAATTGAAACAGGATGTTTAGAATCTCTACTAGTTCCATCTTTTATTTGATGTCTACAGCTAGTACCTGGAGCAGCAATTATAGTGTCAATTTTAGTATTTCTAATTTTCGGGAACAAGGTGTCTTCACCTACTTGCATACTTATTTTGTAATGTTCTTTTTCATAACCAAAAGAACCTGCCATACCACAACATCCTGAATTTATAATAGTTACGGAATAATTTTCAGGAATTGACAACATTTGAAATGTAGGCTCTGCACTACTTAAAGATTTTTGTTGACAATGACCGTGAATTTTTAAAGTTTGTTTCTTTTTTGTGAAACTTTCACTTGAAATATTCTTTTTTTCGAATTCTTGTTTTATAAATTCTTCAATAGTAAATGTGTTTTTAGAAATTTCTTTTGCTGCATTTTTATCATCAGCCAATCTTAAATATTCATCTCTAAATGTTAAAATTGCAGAAGGTTCTATACCAACAAGTGGTTTTTTAGGTGTAATAATATGTTTAAAAAAGTCCACATTAAAATCTGCTTTTTCTTTTGCTTTGTCTAAAATTCCTTTTGAAATAAAGCTTCTTCCGCTTTCATCGTGTTGCGTTATGTATACTTTATAGCCTAATGATGTTAACAATTCAATAGTGTCAATACCAATATTTGCATCATAATAATTAGTAAACTCATCAACAAATAAAAATAATTCTCCAAATTTAACAGGCTGATTAAGCAGTCTTTTTTTATGCTTTTTATACCAGCTATAAACAGTTTTTTTAGCTAATTTAGGGATGCTTCTTTCGGTAGCAATTCCCATGATTTTTTTTGTGACTTTAGTGTTTAACACTAAATTTGTAATAGTAGGAGTAAGGCTTCCTAGTTTATTCCATTTTACATTATTTGCGAACATTTTAGTTCTAAACGGAATGCCATTTTCCTTGTAATATTGATGTAGAAATTCGGCTTTTAAAGCAGCGACATCAACATTGCTTGGGCATTCACTTGCACAAGCTTTACAGCTTAAACACAAATCAAAAACATCATATAATTCTTTGTGATTAAATTTGTTTTCTTTTTCTGAATTTGTTAAAAATTCGCGTAATACGTTTGCTCTTGCACGAGTTGTATCTTTTTCATTTCTAGTGGCTCTGTAACTTGGGCACATGGTTCCACCAGCGTCTGGGAGTTTTCTACAATCGCCAGATCCATTACATTTTTCGGCAACTCTTAGAATTCCTAAGCTATCTGAAAAATCTTGAATAGTTTCAATTTCTGGCTCTTCTCTGTCAATTTCATAGCGCAGACTTTCATCCATAGGAAAAGGATCAGTAATTTTTCCTTTGTTAAAAATATTATTTGGATCAAAAGTTTGTTTTATACGTTTTATGAGGTCATAATTTTTTTCTCCAATCATTGCAGGAATAAACTCAGCTCTTACAATTCCATCACCATGTTCACCACTAAAAGAGCCACCATAGGATTTTACTAATTTTGCAGTTCTTGCTGTTATTTCTCTAAATAAAAGAACATCTTCTTTTTTCTTTAAATTTAAAATAGGACGTAAATGCAATTCACCAGCTCCAGCATGTGCATAATACACAGCTTCCTGATCATATTCTTCCATTATTTTAGTGAAATCTGAAATATAGCTTGGTAAATCTTTCACTTCAACTGCTGTATCTTCAATACAAGGAACAGATTTATTATCGCCAATAATATTTCCTAACAAGCCTAAACCAGCTTTACGTAAGTTTACAGCTTTGTCAATATCGCTATTCATTAATTTAGGAAATGCATATCCTAAATTATTACTAGTTAATTCATTAATTAAATCATTAGCTAATTTGTTAGATTCTTCATCAGAATTTGTACAAATTTCAAGCATTAAAATGGCTTTTGGGTCACCTTTAACAAAAAACCTGTTTTTTAGTTGTTCTCTGTTATTTTTAGTACAATCTAAAATGGTTTTATCCATTAATTCGCACGTGTACAAATTGTGTTTCATTGCAATTACAACAGCATCCATACTTTCTTTAATGCTACTAAAATGTGCAGCAACCATGATGTTTTTTGAAGGAGGTAATGTATCTAATTGCAGCGTTATTTCTGATGTAAAGGCTAAGGTTCCTTCACTTCCTGTTAAAAAACTAGCTAAATTGATAGTTGGGTTTGCACCTCCAAAACCTTCATAATTTAATAGTTCATCAACAGCATAACCATTATTTCTTCTGTGAATATTTTTTTTAGGAAATTCTTTTATAATTTCTTGTTGCGCTTCCTTATTAGATAGTTCATTAAAAATGCAATTATAAATAGTACTTTCTAAAGTGTTTCCAACTTTTTTTTGATTAAATTCTTCTGAATTCAACTCACTAAATACAGCTTCAGACCCATCACTTAAAATTGTACTTAACTTTAGTACTTTATCTCTAGTAACTCCGTATTTTATTGAAGTTGTTCCAGATGAGTTATTTCCTACCATTCCGCCAATCATACATCTATTACTAGTTGATGTATTTGGACTGAAAAATAAACCGAAAGGTTTTAAATAATCATTCAGTTCATCTCTAATTACCCCTGGTTGAATTGTAACTGTTTTTTTGTGTTCATTAAAAGCTAAAATTTTGGTAAAATGTTTAGAAATATCTACAACCAAGCCATCACCTACACATTGTCCTGCTAATGAAGTACCAGCAGCTCTTGGAATTAATGTAATACTGTTTTCTGATGCAAATTGAATGAGTATCTTTAAATCTTTTGTGTTTTTTGGGTACACAACACCTAAAGGGATTTTTCGATACACAGAAGCATCTGTTGCATACATGCTTTTATGTAAATTATCAAAAAATAGATCTCCTGACAATAAATGGGAAAGTTTGTTTAAGTCTATTGTTATTGAAGACATTTTGATTTATTGTTTATGATTTGCGTTTTGCGAATTTTGATTTCTCAATTCTCAAAACGTAATTTATTAATTAAGTTTTTTTAATCTTTAACACTTTGCTAAAATTCATAAACAACACCGCTGCTGTGATCTTTACTTGCGCCCGTAACACTTTTTAAACAGTTGTTTTTGCCTTCGTCTTTTAAATCACCTAACAAAGCAAATACCAAAGCTTCTTTATAGTTTATAATGGTATCACTAGGTATTATAAGTTTAGTTTTAGTATAATATTGTAATCTATCAATAAGGAACGTGTTGTATACACCACCACCTGCAACTAGCATTTTTTTTGTTGTGTCTGAATTTGTTTTTTTAGCTATTTGCATAGCAACATGCTCAACAAAAGTTCTTAAAATGTCTTTTATATCAAGGTTGTACTTATCTATGATGGGGAAAATTGTTTCAACAATAAATTCATAACCTAAAGATTTAGGTTTCGCCAAATTATAAAATGGTAAGGAATTTAATTCATTTAACAATGTTAAGTCAACAGTACCACTTTCAGCTATTGCTCCTTTATCATCATATTCAAGGTTTAACGAGCTCACATAATGGTTTAAAACAATATTTACTGGACAAATGTCATAAGCAATTCGTTGGTTATTTTCATTCATTGAAATGTTTGAAAAACCGCCTAAGTTTAAGCAATAATCATATTCAGAAAATAAAAGCATATCACCAACAGGAACTAAAGGAGCGCCTTGGCCGCCAAGGGCAATATCTTGAGATCTAAAATCGCAAACGGTTTTGATACCCGTTATTGAAGTAATATTTGGGCCATTTCCAATTTGGAGCGTGTAATTTTTGGCTGGATTGTGGTAAATTGTATGTCCGTGAGAGCTGATAAAATCTACGTTTGTAATGTTATTTTCTTTAATGAAATTTTGAATTGTTTCACCTAAAAACACACCATAATCTGCATCTAATTTAGTAAGTTCTTCACCTAATAAATGAAAACCTTCTTTTAAAGCAGATTTCCATTGTTTAGTGTATGCCACAGTGGTAGCATTTAGTATTTCAAAAGTGTAATTGGGTGTCTTATTTATTTTTACATACGCAATATCAATTCCGTCTAATGACGTTCCACTCATGACTCCAATTACATGTTTAGTATAATTTTTCATACTATATAGATTTATGTTTATAATTATCTAAAGCATTTTTAACACTTTTATATTTTTCTAAGAGGATAGAAGCTGAGTTTTGATCAATATGTAGTTCATCCATAAGCATAAGAATACCGCGATTTACTAATTTGTTGTTAGATAATTGCATGTGAACCATTTTGTTACCTTTTACTCTTCCTAATTTAATCATAACTGAAGTTGTGATCATATTTAAGACTAATTTTTGTGCAGTACCAGCTTTCATTCTTGTACTTCCTGTAACAAATTCTGGACCTACAACAATTTCAATAGGATAATCAGCAACTTGTGAAACAGGACTATTTTCATTACATACAATGCACCCAGTAGCAATATTATATTGTCTCGCCTTTTCTAGTCCGCCAATTACATAAGGAGTTGTCCCAGATGCTGCAATACCCACTAAAACATCTTTGTCTGAAATATTATAAGCACTTAAATCTTTCCAAGCTAAGTTTACGTCATCTTCGGCATTTTCTACTGCTTTTCTAAGTGCCAAATCGCCACCAGCAATCAATCCGATAACCCAATCGTCAGAAACACCATAAGTTGGAGGACATTCAGAAGCGTCTAAAACTCCTAATCTTCCACTTGTACCAGCTCCAATATAAAATAATCTTCCGCCTTCATGCATTTTAGTATAAATGATATCTACTAATTTTTCAATTGAAGGAATCACATTTTCTATAGCATTTGGAACTGCTTTATCTTCAGTATTTATATTTGAGAGCAACTCAAGAGTACTCATTTTTTCAAGATTATTGTAATTTGATGGTTGTTCTGTTGTTGGTTTATTTTTCATTTTTTTTTCGTACGATAATTAAACTTAATATTGTTAATAGTGCATTTACAAGTATATTCATAAAACCTAAATCAAATGAGAATTTGGTTATAAAAAGATAGTTTAAGTAATAGGTTAGAAGTGGCATTAGAACGCATATAAAAGGAACTGCAGCATCTTTTATTTTTATTTTTGTGAAAATTCCGAATAAATAAAGTCCCAATAAAGGTCCGTAAGTATAACCCGCAACTTTAAAAATTGTAGAAATCACATCACCTTTACTTTCAGAAAACAGCATAATTATTAAAAATATGACACCTGAAAATCCAAATAATACAAGGTTTTTTAAACGCTTTTTTTCTTTGGAATTTTTATGCTGTATGTCTAAAAAATCATGAGTAAAAGAAGTTGTTAAAGCTGTTAAAGCTGAATCTACACTTGAAAATGAAGCAGCCGTTATTCCTAATATAAAACTAACGGCAGCTAGTGTCCCAAAATGATTTAAAGAGAGCATTGGGAATAAAGCATCAGTATTTATAAATTTACCATTTTCAACTTCTAATTTGATACCAAATTTTTCAGCATATAAATAAAGCATTACGCCCAGTCCTAAAAATAAAAATTGAGCAATAGCTAAAAATAAACTAAAAGTTAATATGTTGTTTTGAGCTTCCTTTTTGTTTTTACAAGTCAGGGTTTTTTGCATCATATTTTGATCCAAACCAATCATTGCAACGGCAATTAGAATTCCTGAAATAAATTGTTTAAAAAAGTTACTTCCTGAGTTAAAATCCCAATCAAAGACTTTAAAATATTCATGTTTGGTCACTGATGAAATTGTTTCTGAAACACTTAAATTTAAGGAGTCTTTTATAACATAAATAGAGACAATTGCAGCCATTAATAAAAATAGCGTTTGAAGTGTGTCTGTCCAAACTATAGTTTTAATTCCAGATTTGTTTGTGTATAACCATATTAATACTAATATTATAATTACAGTTAAGTAAAACGGGATATTAAATGCATCAAACACTGCATATTGTAAAATTTTTGCTGCAAGAAGTAATCTTAGTGCTGCTCCAAACGATTGTGATATTATAAAAAATAACGATCCTGTTTTATAGGTTTTGATTCCAAATCTTGTTTCAAGATACGTATAAATAGAAACTAGTTTTAAATCGTAATAAATTGGAATAAGAACGTAGGTTATAAATACATACCCAACTACATTTCCAAAAACAAATTGTAAATAATAGAAAAAATTAGTACCTACCATGCCTGGAATTGACACGAAAGTAACACCGGATATAACGGCTCCAACCATTCCAAAAGCTACTACTTGCCATGGCGATTTTCTATCTCCAGTATAAAAAGATTCATCGCTTGTGTTTTTTGATACAAAATGAGAGATTACCATTAATACCCCAAAGTAGGATAGTATTATTATTAAGATTATTGTTGAATTCATTTATGAGATTTAGCTGTTTTAAGTATTTTTAATAGATTTTAATTTCGTTGAGTTGTACTTTATAATCATTTAGGTTTTCAAAAGAATCTAACATTTCAATATTTTCATTATTTTCTACCCAAAGCCTCAATTTATTTGTTCCGTTAATAATATCAATTGGTTTTTTAATGTAATTATACTCATAAGGAGGCTTGTTCCATTCGAAATCATTTCCTAAGTAATGATATAATTCGCGCATTAATAGTTGACCAACACGCCAAGGTTTATAAGTTGATCTATCCGTAACATGAATTTGAAAACCTCCACAAACTTTATCTGCCTGTTTATGAAACGTTGGGAGAAACGTAATTGGTCTTACCTTAAATCCTTCTAATTTTGAATTCTTTACAACGCTAGCCAAATGGTTTTCATAAAATGAAAAAGGTTCAATTTTTGGATGACCAAAAATTTCTAAGGATTGTGTAGTGCCTCTCCCTTCACTTAAATTTGTTCCTTCAAATAAAACAGTTGCAGGAAAAGTAAAAGCACTCTCTACTCTTGCTAGGTTTGGAGAAGGTGATAGCCATGGTAGTTTGGTATCTTCAAAATACATAGCTCGTTCCCAATTATGCATTTTTACAATTCTTAAGTTTATTTTTTCTTTAGCCCAATTTTTTTGATGCATTAAGGCAACTTCACCAATTGTCATTCCATGTCTTACAGGAATCGGGTGTCGACCAATAAAGGATTCAAATTCAGATTCTAATATATTGCCCTCAATATCAATACCATTAATTGGATTAGGACGATCAAGTACAACAACTTCAATATCTTTATTTATGCATTTTTCTAGTAAAAGGGTAAGCGTATAAATGTAGGTGTACATTCTGCATCCTACATCTTGCAAATCTACAAATAAATGATCAATGCCTTCAAGCATTTCATCTGTAGGAATGCGTGTTTCGGAATATAGAGAATAAACGGGGATATTAAAATATGGATGTATATAATGATCTGTTTCAATCATATTATCTTGAGCATCGGTAGTGAAACCATGTTGAGGTCCAAATAATTTTACAAATCTAGAACCAAATATTTCTTTAAATTTTACAGCAGCATGCGTAAATGAAGAATCTATAGAAGCATTATGGCATAGTAATGCTACGTTGCCATTAATTTTTTTTTGAAGTTCGCTATCTTCGGCCAATATATCTAGACCTGTTCTAACTTTTTTCATTCTAACTTTTATAAGAATTAGATTTTTACGATTTTAATTGTAAAAATTGAATAAATAAACGGGGTTATCAAATTTCTTTGAAACCCCGTTGTCTATAACCAATATTAACTCAAAATTAATTATATGTTCGGGTCTGCTGGGGTATTTGGGTTGTTTTCTCTCTCAATAGTTGGATAAGGATAAAAATTTCTATTTCTTTCGTTAGTTGTATTTGCTGCAGAAGGAACATTAAAATTTGGATGAAACCTTTTACTATCTTCAAATCTCATTCCAGTCAAAAACAATTCAATACATCTATTTTTATATATTTCTTCCAAAATATCATTTTGATTTGTTTCATTACCTGTCCAAGCTGGAAGGTTAGCATTAACACCTAAAGGGTCATTATTCTTTTGTCTTACTAAGTTTAGTTGAATAACTGCATCAGGCAATTGATTTTGTCTAGCATAAGCTTCTGCTTTGTTAAGTAACATTTCACCATTAAGATATATCGGAATTGCCGATGTACTTGATCCAAAAAATCCAAGCATTTCACTTAGTGCTTGTCCACCTGCATCAGGTAAAGCGAATCCTGCATCGTTTCCTAAGTAGAAATCAACACGCTCATCACCAGCTTCTGGAACATAATCACCTAATAACCCAAAGTTAGTTTGTGGGTTTAAGTCGGCAGAATTTACTGTACGATTCCAAATAGGATTTTGATTATTAGCATCATAAATCCACATTGAATTAGTTGTGTCACCATCGTTTAATACAGCATTCGCAGCATTAATTGACTCTGTATAATTGCCTACTAATAAGTAATACCTAGAAAGCATAGCATTTACTGTTTTTTGTAAGTTCATTTCTGACCATAAAACAGTTGATTTAAATTCATCTGATACAGGTGATGCTGATATCACATCTCTAGCTTCTTCTAGTAACGAAATGCAATTAGCCAACACAGTTGCCCGATCGCTAAAATCAGCTGCTCCATCAGCAGAATTATTAATAGGTGCTTGTTCAAACATTTGAATAAGATAACCTAAACTCATTGCTTTAATTAGGTTCCCATATGCTAAAACTCCACTTCTAGTACCCTCAGAAAGATCAACTTCATTGGCTCCGTCAATTAATGATTCAGCCATACCTTTTACTCGGATAATATTTACCCAAGGGTTTGTGATACCTCCACTTTCAGATGGTAATTCAGCTCCACCTTTGGCTAATTCATTAATATTTAAAAAAGTATTAGTAACTCCTAATTCTCTCGTTGTAATTCCTGGAGCCTCTATAATTTGTCTTAATGCTGTTACAGAATAGTATTGTCTAATACCAGTTGCTAAAGCAAAAAGCCCTTCTTTTGTTCCTAAAACCACATCCTCGGTTGGGTTGTTCGGGTTTTCAAACTCAGTGTCGCAAGCAGTGAATAAACCACTGCTAATAAGCATGGTACCTATGATTGTAAATATTTTTATATTTTTCATCTTATTAGATTTTATATTTTAACACTTAAAATGTAGCTATTACACCAAATTTAATTACACTAGGTATTGGAACAAGTCCCATAATACCTCCCCTAGCTCCATTGCTTTGTCCATCCATATTTACTTCTGGATCATAGCCTGAAAAATTATCAATAGAGAATAAATTACGTCCAGTTATGGTAAATTTAACACTATTAACTCCTTTCAAAGGATCTTTTAGTAAATAGGAAGTTGAAAGCTCTCGAAGCTTAATATAAGAACCATCTTCAATATAAGATTCTGCAATACCAAATTTAGCGGCACTAGTACCACGAACTTGGTCTCCTCTTAATTCACTGGCATTAGCTGATCCAGTAGTTTTTCTGTAGGACATACGAGTATCCCAACTTAAAACATCTACACCTTGTACAGCGTCAAATTGCATTCTAAAAGTAAAATTCTTGTATTTAAACTCATTCGTTAATGACGCTATAAAGTCAGGGTTTGGATCTCCTATTACTTTACTTAGTGATGACCCAGTAGGTTGGCCTGATGCATCTCTCTCTGGAACAGGATTTCCATTAGCATCATTAGATCCTTTATCTCTTTGAGGGAGTCCTTCAGGAGTTAAAAGTAAGCTACCGTCATTATTTCTTGCATAAAAACCTTGATAAAAAACACCTAAAGCTTCACCATTTTTAGCAACTGAAAATCCAAAATTTCCAAGACTAAGTCGATCATCATTTGGAATATCATTCACTTCATTTTTATTAGAAGAGTAAGTACCAGTGATTGACCAACTAAAATCTGCTGTTTGAATAGGCATCGCTGTAATTAATGCTTCAAAACCTTTGTTAGTCATAGTTCCTACATTCTCTATCCTTGACCCAAATCCGGTAGAAGCAGATAAGCCTCTATTTAGTAAAAGATCTTCTATGTCTTGTTCATAATAAGTAAGTTCTATACCTACTTTATTATTAAACAGTCCCATATCAATACCAAATTCTACTTCAGTTTGTCTTTCAGGTCTTAAATCAACATTTCCAAGTAGTGATGGAGCAATTAAACCTGAAGTTCCATCAATACTTGTAGGTTCATAATTTGTTAATCTATCAAAAGGTCCTATGGCAGTTAGGTTTCCTGCTTGACCCCAAGCTGCTCTAACTTTAAAGCTATTAATTGAGCTTCCAAAATTATTTTTCCAAAAATCCTCTTCGGAAACCAAATAGGACATACTTACTTTTGGATATAATTGATTTCTTTCATCTTTACCAAATACTGAAGAACCATCTAATCTTATTGCTCCAGTAAGAAAAAGTTTATCACTCAAACCAAAAGTTTGTTGTAAAAAACCTCCCCAGAACGTTCTTTCACTTCTACTTTCATTAGTGGAAATTGACTCAGCCCCATTAGTAGTTTTAACTCCTAATGCTAATCCAGTTCCTACAATTGAACGTAGTAATGTTTTATCTGACTGCCAAGAAAATCCTGCTGTTGTTGTAGATTTTATGTTGTCGCTTAGATCTTTATTAAATGAACCATTCAAATCACTATTTAATTGTTTTGTACTAATAGTTGTAGTTGCTGCTTTACCTTTTAAAATAGTAGTGGTTCCAAGTGGAATATAAGAATTTCCTATAGATTCAGAATTGTCATAACCAAGAATGTAATTTACTTTAAGTCCTTCAGTAGGATTTAAAGTAAGCTGAAAATCACTAATAGTTCTATTGTTCTCTTGTGTGAATTCAAAAGTTTCAATGTATTCTAAAATATTTGGATAAAAAGTCATAGTTGGATAATTACCCTCTGCATCAACATTTGGATCTATTGTATTGTTAGTGAAAAGTATTGTAGGCAATACGCCAGCAGTATAACCACCATTAGGTTGGTCATTACTTTTGCTTGTTGAAAAATAGGTACCAAAAGAAACAGATGCCCAATCATTGATAACTTGATTAATTCTAACTCTCCCACCTTGTCTTTCATAATCGGTGCTTTTAAGAATCCCATCATTCTTCAAATAGGAAAATGAAGCAAAATAATTGGTGTTTTCTTTTCCTCCAGACATTGAAACATAGTTATCTGTTCCTGTTGAATTTTGAAACACCATATCCTGATAGTCATATCTTGTTACGGGTACTTTATCAAGATTAGTAATATCACTTGAAGCCCATTCAAAAGGTTCTTGATTAAAATCGCGTTTCTTTCTTAAAGAATTGAAATTTACACTTGTAGAAACAGTAATAACAGGTTCTCCTGATTGACCTTTCTTTGTGAAAATTTGCACAACACCATTACTAGCTCTAGAGCCATAAATGGCTGCAGCAGCGGCACCTTTTATTACTTCAATTCTATCAATGTCTTGCGGGCTAATATCTGACATTCTATTTTGAGTAACACCTGTTGTTCCTAATACATTAGTTGAATTGTTATTTACAATTACCCCATCAATAATGTATAAAGGATCTGAACTTCCATTAACGGTACTTGCGCTTCTTAATCGAACGCTAATACCACCGGCTGGGTCACCTGAATTTTGAGTTACTTGAATCCCTGCTAATTTTCCTGAAAGCCCTGCTGTGATATCTACAGATCCAGATTCAGAAATTTCCAAACCTTTAATACTAGAAATAGTATTACCTAATTGTTTTTTTGCTGTTAGTGCTCCTGCACCTGTGATGACAATTTCATCTAATCCTAGAATATCTAAATTCATAACAACATCTTTCACTGTTTCAGCTTGAGTTCCTAAAGTAATTTTTACTTCTTTAGTTACTAATCCTAATGATCTGAAAGTAAGAGTGTAGCTACCAGCATTTAAATTGGCCGTTAGCATGTAATTACCGTCGAAATCAGTAGTTGCACCCCTATCTGTGTTTTTAATTTGTACACTAACACCAGGAGCTGGTTCACCAATATTATCGGTTACATTACCTTTTAAGGTATAGGAGGTCGTTTGAGCTTGTAGGGTAAGTCCTAACA